>JAISAN010000030.1 GCA_031266635.1 Treponema sp.
AAACTACCATATTACTGGGCGTACCCTTGATCTGCGGTTCCCGGAGCGGGGGTTCCTGGGAAATGGTATAAAAAATCGCGTTTTGATTACAGGCGGCGAAAAAGAACATCAGCGGCAGGACAACTGAAAAAAATCCGGCCCCTGCCCGGAACCGTAGAATAAAATCTTTTATCGAATTCATGGTTACGCTAACCATCCTTAAAAGTGATAACGGGCGGAAAGGGTAATATCAATAAAATTACCGTCCACATTTTTGGTTTTGTCCGGCGTCCATTGGGGAACCCACCACCAGGCGGTGTTGATACCAAAAGACCAGTCGGGATTAAACCGGAAGAACGCCGATGCCGAAGGTTTGACAAAAAGACCAAAGTAGCCCAACTCCAGGTATCGCTGGGGCGCGAAACCAATAAGTAATGACACGGGAAATTCAAAACGCTTAAACAGGAACTGGTATCCCGCCCGGAGCCCTATGGGAATGATAAAGAGGGTATTTTTCCGCAGGGTGGCGTCGAACATAATGCCGATTTCACCCCCCACAAAAACATGGGACCCGAGAAAATAGGTATAGGCCAAACTCCCCGTTCCCCCAACGGGGTTGATGTTATGGGTTATCATACTCCCGTTTTGTATAAAAAGGGTGGGAAATATAATTCCCAGGGTGATGGTAAAGGTCTGATCCCCATTGGAATAAAGGCTGGGCATAAAGCCCGACCAGTCAGATTCTATCGGGATTTCTTCCTCCGGAATTTCTTCTTCCGGGATTTCTTCCTCAATACCGGGAGCCTCCTCTTCCTGGGCGAAAATAACAGTCCCGCCCATCAATAATAGCCATAAAAAAAAGGCGCCAGCCTTCCGCATGTAACTAACTCCTGTATAAAACTACGCTGAGACTGTTCCAAAATCCAGTGATTCGGCGGGGCCACCCCCGTTCTTCTTAATTATACCGGATGATCTGCCCATTTTTCAAGGCAAGCAGGGCAAACGCAGGGCCGGTACTAATACAACAACCGGCTCCTTTCCGGGTTACTGAAAGCCGGAAAGGGTTTGGATGAATATTCAGCAGGGGCCAGGGCCCATAAGCCGCCAAGCCCGCCGGGCGGGGCCTCATTTGCCGCTGTTGGCTGGAACCTGGGGCGCGCCATTTTCCAGGGCAAGGTATTGGAGCAGTATGGGGTATTTGGTAAGCAGTTCCCCGTACCGTTCCAGTTCGTCAAAACGGAGCCGGGAATCAATTCGCTGCTCCGCCTTTTCTTTCAAACCGCCGTTCAGGTAGTCCTGCTGTTGGGAAAGATACGTTTCATATAGATCTTGAACCCGGCGGTAAAGGGCAAAGTCCGGGAAAACGGCGGTTTTGACCAGACAGCTCATATTCTCTATGGCGGGAAACTGCTCTTTTATGGCGTTTTCCAGCGCCGGGCTGGAACCGGTGTTGAGTATTTCTTCCAGTTCCCGGGTATTTTCCCCCATGCTTCCCAGGCGGCGCACAATAAAAGCTTCTATTTCACCGGCCAGGGTATTCTCCAGGGTTTTGAAATCTTCCTGGCTGCCGATATTATGATCAGATACGAGGGATACCAAAAAACCGGGATTGATGGAAAAAGCGAAGGCGGCGGATATATCGTAGGAAAAATCCGCGGTTAGGCCCGCAAAAGCGGTATAGATACTGCCAGACGGGAGGGCGCTTTTGAAGCTTAAGGTATGATTCACCTGGTTAAGGCGGTAGGCGGTAATTTGTACATTGGTGGGGATAAGTTTATACCATACCCAGCGGAATTCCCCTTCCCGGATAAGCGCGGGATCGATACCGTGGGTTTTTGAACGCATTACCCCATAGGTTCCGGGGGGAACCACAAGCTGCGCCCAACCGAAAAAAAAGGCCAGACCGCCCAGGATGATTATAATAATCAGGGCCGCAAAAAATTTTTTCATACCGCCTTCCTGGAGCCGAATGAATATATTATAGTTGAGCTTGTTTCAAAACCCGGTTGGTGGAAACCTGCGGTCCGATGAAACAAGTTCATAAATTTAAGCTTGCTGTTCCAAAAACTGAAGTTTTAGAACAGCCTCTTTATAATAATCCATAAAACGGATTTTAACAACAGAGGCTTTCCCAAAACTTCAGTTTTTGGGAAAGTTGGCTTGGACTCAACACGGTGAGGGCAAAGGAACCTTATGGGAATTTTACATGATTAATTGTAAAAATACCGGTTTTTTTTTGGGGCTTTTTAAGACCGTAAGCCTGTTTTTTCTTGGTTTTTGCCTTTTTGCCCTGTTCCTGTATGCCGCCGGAACCCGGCAGGGGTTTACCGACAAAACCCAGCTTCTGCTGCTACGCCTGTCCCGGGGGCTGGGGCTGGTCCTTGGTATCTGCTCGGTCTGGGAGATTTTTTTCTGCTTTTTTCAGAAAATTCCGGGCCCCCGCTTCCGCCGGGCGCTGGAAATAGGGGGTTATTTTGTTCTTTGCGCCTTTGGCTTTGCCGTAAACCTGCTGGTATCCTTTATTATTGCCCTCGCGGGAGGAAACGCATGACAGATAAAAAGCTCTTTGCCCTCCGGGGGGCAACTCAATGCCTCAACGAGAGGGAGGATGTGACCAAACAGGTTACCGCCCTCTACGATGAACTTTTAACGGCAAATAAGCTGGCCGAAGGGGATATTGTTTCCGTGTTTTTTTCCGTCACCGGGGATCTGGACGCCCAAAACCCCGCCGCCGCCCTGCGGCAGTCCGGCAGGGGCGGGGATTTGGCCCTTTTTGCCCTCCGGGAGGCGGATATTTCCGGCGGTCTGGAACGGGTCGTCCGTATTTTAATACATTGTTACCTGGCCGGGGACGCGGTTCCCCGGCATGTGTACCGGAACGGCGCCGGGATTTTACGGCCCGATCGCTCCTGTCCATAGGCCGGCGCTTTCCCTCCAGGGCTTATGCTTCTTACCGTTCATAGGCCCCCATATCAATGGTAGACAAATTGCTGCTGCCGGTTTTGACCCGCTGGGTAGTACCGCTGGCGTCTGTTTGCAGGGCGGGCCCAATATAGGGGTCATAGTAAGCGGTTTTGAAAGCTGTGGTCTTCATGGCGGCGGGAATATCGCCGCTGCTGTCGCTCCATTTCGCCCAGGTGTTGGGGTACAGCGCGTTGTTTCCCGCGTCCCCGGCCTCGCTATTCGCCTTGAGGCGGTAGTCGCCGCCGTCGGTAGGCGTCCAACTTAGAGGATTGCTCGCAATGGCGCCGGGCGGGGAAGGAGGAATGGTGGGGTATGGATCTATCCACTCTTCAAATGGATCCACGCCTATTACTATACCCCAAGAGGTATTATCCTCAATACAACTGAAAGAAACAACGAGATTATTGCTGTAGTTGTTAAATGTCATGCCGTACTCGTCATCATTCCCCCAGATAATGCTGTTCCGTATGAAGAGCGCGGCGTTACCCTCGTTGTAGACCGCGCCGCCGCTCCAGCCGGTCGCCGCATTCCCCGCCACCGTTACGTTGATCAACAGCATTTTAACGGTTCCGGCATTAGAATTGTCATTGCAGATGCCGCCGCCAAGAAAGGCCGTCCGGTTTCCCGAAATGACCGTGTTGATCAGTACCGGGCTGGCGTTTTCTGACGAAGACGAGGCCGTATTGTAGAAACCGCCGCCGTAACCGTAGATACCCGCGTCATTCCCGGCAATAACCGTATTGATCAGCGCCGGCGAGGAGTCTTCGTTGTAGATACCGCCGCCGCCGCTTATACTGTTGTCGTAGCCGTTCCTGCCCTTGATCACCTTGTTTTTTGTAATGACTGTCCCGATCAGCACCGGCGAGGAATCATAGTTGAACATACCGCCGCCACCCTCGACCGCCTCATTCTCCGTAATGCTCCCGCCGTTTATTACCGGGGCGGATCCGTCTATGTTGGCGATACCGCCGCCTTCACCGTAGGACAAGGTGTCATCAATCGCCTTGTTCCCCGAGATAATCACGTTGGTCAGTACCGGGGATGAATTACTGTTGAACACACCGCCGCCCCATTCCGCCGTATTATCCCGGATACTTACGCCGTCCAGCCTGGGCGAAGTATTTTCATTGGACATGCCGCCGCCGACATTCGCGTGGTTCCCCGAAATGGTTCCCCCGGTCATCTCCGGCGATGATGAATTGTCGTTGGCCATACCGCCGCCCATACCGCCTGAGAAATTTCCCGAAATGGTTACGCCGGTCAAAACGGGGGAGGAATTATCGACATTATGCATACCGCCTCCGCCGCCGCCGCCAATTTTGTTTTGTAGGATGCTCACCTTGTTCAATCTGGGGGAGGAATAATCGTAATTATACATACCCCCGCCGCCCATAACGCCGGAACTGTTCCCCCAAATGGTTAAATTGGTCAGTACCGGAGAGGCGTTGGAATTATATATGCCGCCGCCGCCGTATGGGTCAATATAATATAAGCTCATGGGGATAGGGCCGGAGTTATTCGC
The DNA here is from genome assembly GCA_031266635.1 of Treponema sp. Taxonomy (GTDB): domain Bacteria; phylum Spirochaetota; class Spirochaetia; order Treponematales; family Breznakiellaceae; genus JAISAN01. The sequence continues at coordinate 4,466 of JAISAN010000030.1, forward strand.
GTTCCCCCCGGTGATGGTAAAGCCGTCCAGAATTGTTGTCCCGTCACCGGGAATATCCAGCCCCAGTACCACATGGCGGGCGTTTTCGCCGTTATTGGTGATGGTCAGCGTCTTGCCGCTTCCTGAAACAGTATCGTTATTGCCAAAGTCCCCGCTGAGGGTCGCCCGGTATATATCCCCGGTCAGCGTTCCGTCGGCGTTAAAGCGGCCCGCCCGTTCCGCGTCGCCGGTCGATCCGTCTTCCGCTGCCGCGTAGCCGCCCAGAACCTGCACCCCCGGCCGCAGGATAAAGGCCGCGTCCCGGTCATTGGCCGCCAAAACCGGTCTCCCGCTTGAATCGGGTTTGTACTTCGGTTTGTAGGTTCCGGCGGCCACTTTAACGACGGGGTCTATGAGCGGATCCGCTGTTTTAGCCGCCCCCATCTCATCGATCATGGCCTGGAGATCGCCGGAGGCGTTTTCCCAGGTTGTACCGTCCCCGCTGCCCGCTGCCTTGACGTACCTGATCCGAACCGCCGCCGCGGTCATCGGAATATAAACCTCGGCCTCTCCCGGTACAACCGTTACCGCAAGCGTCCCCGTGCCCGCCAAAACATCTCCCAGGGTATAGGCCTGGGCCTGTATCTCCCATTCCCCCAGGGCAAGGGACAGACGCAGCGTTCCGCTTCCCGGTTCCAGGTTCCGGTTAATCACGGTTTCCCCCGGCCCCCGGAATTCCACCTTATAGCGCAGCCCGGCAATTACCGCGTCGGGCAGCGCCGCCCGCGCTTCGCCATTTCCGGGGCCAAGCCGGAGCGTTACATTTCCCCCGGACAGTTCCTTTGGCCCCATCAAAAAATCACAGGTTCCCAACAGAACCATCATCGCCGCAATACCGGCGGCATATTTCAGGAAGCCTCTACAGCCTTTATTTTTAGCGGTTTTCCTGCCCTTCAATTTTTTTGCTATTCCTTTCATCTTTTCACCCCTTTTTCTTTCCCTTAGTCCCAGCGAAAGCCGAAACCATAATCCGCCGCCTGCGGTATAATCGCCGCCGGTTCCGGCATAGTCCCGGCTGCCCCCGCGGGTAAGTCCGGGGTCAAATCCTCACGGGCCGTTTCCATTCCCCCCGCGGCCCTTCCGGTTTCCGGGTCCGATACGGTCCGGTGTCCCGTTCCCACATAGACCCCGCCGCCGTCCTCCCCGGCGGCATGGACCTGCCCTTCGTCAACCTGCAGGTTTACCCCGTCAAAGGTAAAGGAAGTCCCCCGCACCGATGCCGTAATCATGGGGCTTCGTACCGTGAAACCGGTCTTTCCCCCCACCGGCGGCTTTACATTCACCCGGATCCTGCCGGACTGTAAATAAAGCCGCACTTCCTCATTCCCCTGGATGTTCCGCAGTTCATCAAGACTCAACCGGGTCAAAGGCCGCACCATAAGCGTTGAATTACCCAGGACGATAGAAGCGATGCTTTTAAATCCCGTAGATATACGGGTGTCGCCCGTTATCCGCTGGCCCGTCTCCGCCGCCGTCCATACCGCCGCACCCGGCGCTTGGACTTCCACGGTTCCGGAAAGCTCCCGGATATACGCCTCCTGGGCCCGGAGTAAACCGCTGCTCAGAATCATCAAGGCCACAACAAATCCTTTCATCTTTGATACCTCCACAGTTTTGTTTTTAATACACGAGGCTGTTCCAAAACTTCAGTTTTTGGAACAGCAACCTTGCATGGAAAAGCGGGCATTTGACCGCTTTTCCAAGAGGTTGTTTCAAAACCAACCGGGTTTTGGAACAACCTCACACGCTTAAAGCGATAAAATAATTGCCGCCTGAACTTTCCATCTGACCGGTGCTTCCGTTTCAAACACATCGCCCAGGCCGGGGAAAAACGCCCCGCCTCCCGCCGTAACCGCGAAATCCGAAACGGGGGCCCACACCAATGAGCCGTACAGTTCCCCGCCCAAAGCGCGGGACGCCGAAGGGGGATTGCCGGACAGCGTTTCCCCGTCGGTTCTGAAAAAGTAGGTTCCCTCCGCCGAAGCTGAAAGATCGCGGATAAGCCGCGCCGTATACGTTATCCTGGCAATCATCAGGGCCGACAGGGCGGGGGTAAACACCTGTCCCTGGGCGTTTGAAGTTACCGGCGTAAAGGTCCCGATGCGCTCATCTACCTTCCCGCTGGACCAGCGGAATTCACCCCGCGCCATGTCCCGCAGGGCCCCCGGCGGTTCCCAGTTTATGCCGGCGGCGGCGGCAAAATGGGCCGGTACATCTCCCGCCTGGTTTTCCATCAGCCCCGCGGCGGCGGTTCCCGTCAGCGCCAGGCTTTCCTTCGGCAGGACCGTATAGGTGATGGTGAAGTATTGGGAGTGCAGGGATGAATCGCCGCCGTTCAGGTCAAACTGGGCGAGGCCGTTCAGGGCCAGGCTGGTCCGGGGCGTTAAATCGGGAAACTCCGCCCCCGCGGAAATCATAATCCGCCGGGAGGCGGCGTAGCTTTTCGGATCGGCGTAATCCAGCGGCAGGACGTACCGTTCCCGGTCGCCGGAACTCATCACAATTTTCGCCGTTTCTTTGTACAAGAACCCCGTATAAAAGGCCCCCGCGTTAAGCCGGGCCTTTCCCAAAACCAGCGTTCCCCGGAGGCCGTCAAACAGGCCCGTTGCGATAAGCCCCGATGGCTCCTGAAACCGGAGGCGGCCCAGCTCCAGAAACAGCGGGGACAGGGGCCGCCAGCTTATGGATGAACGCCCCGCCTCAAAAAGAAGCGGCGGTTTCCCGTATTTCCATTCCCCCGCTTCGTAGACCGTACTCAACTTTGCCGAAAGGTAGAGCCGCGCCGCATTCCCCAGATCGGCGGACACCCAGGGAATGTAGGTTCCGGCATAGCCCGGCTCCCCTTCCCCAGCGCCCCTTAGGTTGGTATATTCGGGGGTTTGCTGTATCACCAGCCCGAAATCAAGCGCCCGCCCCGGGAGGGCAAGACAGAGAAACATAGAAACCAAAAAATACGCTGATTTATTCAAGTTGAAATTCCTCCCCCGGCACGTCCTCCGCTCCGGCGGAGAACCCTCCGGTTTGTTTTGCCGCGTTCCGCAAAGACCCGGAAACATCTTCCAAAAGCCGCTGCGCTTCCGCCGCGGTCAAGGCCTCGTCCTCGCCAATATAGGTCAGCGTGTTTCCGAGGATTTGCAAAAATTGCCCGCCCTGTAGATGAGTTCCGGGATCGCCGCCGCCCTGGATAATCCGCAGATAGGCCAGTTCCCGGCAGGCGTACCGGGGGCCGGGAAAAAGGGTATAGAGGATTCCGCCCTTTAAGCCAAAGGACTTCATGATGAGGAAGGATACTTCCCCCAGCCGGACAGGTTCATCCGCTTTTGCCCCGGCGGACAGCCAGCCCCTGGCCTGAGCTTTTGCCGCAGTTCCGGGAATAACTGGTTCCGTATCCGCGTCGCCGGGCAGGACCCCCGCTGCGGTGAGGATAAACCACGCCGCCTGATCGCGGGTAATTTCGCCGGGGGCGAGCAGATCGTCCAGTTTGGCGGCGGTGGAATTCGCCGTTTCGCCATTCGCCGGTACAAAGGGTTCAACAACCGCCGTACCCGCGCAACCGGCGGTAAACAGGACGAGAATAAGGGTAAAAAATAGGGAAAAAAGTGTTATTAGCCTTCGGGAGCTATACGGAGAACGGAGAACGGAGAACCGGCGCTCAAGGTTAACGCCTGCCGGTTAAATCTGTCAAGTGTCATTTTTATCATTTTTACTAAACCCCTCCTTTTGTGTTTTTTCGCCGTCCAATATCCATCAGTATATCATCATTATATACATGATTCAAGAGATTTTTCGGTAATATTTTAAAATGAGGCATTACGGACGGTTCCCGCAATGCAGTATCAAAAAGCCGTCCTTTTCCCTTTTTATTTTGCCTTATTCGTGGCGAGGGTTTAATACCCAAGAACCCGCCGCGCAGGGGAGGCCCCGCGGCGGGATTCTTCATTTGGCGCGGGAACTGTTTTTTTAATGGGCGGTGTAGCCGCCGTCTACAACGAATTGCGAACCCGAGACAAAGGATGCCTCATCGGAAAGCATAAACACCACTATCTCAGCCACCTCTTCCGCGGTGCCAAAACGCCCCTGCGCGTGTTCCGATGCCAGATGCCTGCGATCCTCTTCGTTCATCCTGGCGATCAGCGGCGTCTCAATGTAACCCGGATGCACGGAATTGATTCGGATACCTTTGTCCGCGTAACCAAGGGCCGCCGCTTTGGTAAGGCCGGTAACGCCGTGTTTTGCGGCAACGTACCCCACCGCGCCCGCCCGCCCCACAATGCCGAGGACGGATGAGGAGTTGACGATGGCGCCGCCGCCGGCCCGCAAAATAGCCGGAATCTGGGCGTGCATGCCGTAAAAAACCGCGTTAAGATTCAATTCGATAACCTGGCGGTACCCCTCAATGTCAATGTCCGCAAGAAGCCCCTGGGGGCCGGTTATTCCGGCGTTATTGAACGCCAGGTGCAGGGCCCCGAACTTCTTTTCCGCGAAGGCCACCGCCGCCTCGTTTGCCGCCGGATCGGTAACGTTGGCGGCAAAGGGTAAAGCCGCGCCTCCGGCGGCGGTAATTTCATTGGCGACCGTCCGGGCCGCTTCTTCCCGCAAATCGGCCACCACCACTTTGGCGCCCCGCCGCGCCAATTTTATCGCGGTTGCCTTGCCTATTCCCGAAGCACCGCCGGTAACGAGAGCAACTTTCCCTTCCAAACTGCTTGCACATTTTTTGTCCATGATGATCCCCCTTGAAACAAATAAGATTTTTACTTAGCGGCTGTTCCCAAACCACCGGGTTTGGGAACAGCCCCTTAATTCCAGTATAAGCCAAATTTTTTCGGTCAACAAATTTAGGGGGCGCAATAAAGGCGCTCCGTCAAGGAGCGTTCGTACAAAAATGCAGCGCACGCCCGGCGCTCGGGAACATCTCCGGTTATCCAAATACCCCCATTTTTTACCTTGACTTTTCCGTAGATTGTAGTATTATTATAAGTGCCACTGGAGGAGGCGGCTTTGTGGCCCCC
>JAISAN010000041.1 GCA_031266635.1 Treponema sp.
GGCAGGCCGGGGATTATTTCCGGTTTCAGCCAGGAAGGAAAATTGACAGCCAATAACATGGGGATAGTATACACCGGCGGGCTGGGGCGCGGCAACAGCAGCCCCGGCAGGGGCTGTTACCTAGTGATGTAACACACGCCCGGCGCACAAAAAATGCCCGGTATAACCAGTAAATGTAGCCCGGCTTCAGCCGGGCGTACGCGCCGCGGGACGCGGCAACAGCAGCCCGCCAAGGGCTGTTATTCAATGATGTAACACACGCCCGGCGCTCAGATAATGCCACAGTGCCCAGAAAAGGGAGGCGGCCTTTAGGCCGCCGTATGCGCCGCGGGGCGTAGCAACAGCAGCCCGGCAAGGGCTGTTATTCAATGATGTAGCACACGCCCGGCGCTCAGATAATGCCACAGTACCCAGAAAAGGGAGGCGGCCTTTAGGCCGCCGTATGCGCCGCGGGACGCGGCAACAGCAGCCCCGGCAGGGAAGAATTAACCACGAACCCCACGAACAAACACGAACCTTTTAAAACAGTGCCAGGCACCCTTGCGCTACCCTTGAGATCTTAGCGTATACTTTGCGTCCTTTGCGTTAAATTCTTCATCGAGAAAGGTGGCACCCCTGCCTTAATCTTCCCTTTTTCTACCGTGTATGGTATACTTATTTTATGGTCATAGAACAAACCATAGAAATACCCGAAAGTGGTATACTCCATTTAGATATCGCTCTGCCGTCTCCGCATCCAACCGGCGCGGCCCGGCTTGAACTTGCCATTACCCCGGCCGGAGAAGACCATCCTCAAAACCTTGACCAGGTACTGGAAAAAATATGGGCTTTGTGCGAAGGTTCACGCCTTTCCGTTGACCGTTTCCTTGCAATGCGCCGGGAAGATACTGAACTTGAAGAGGCAAAATTCCAGCGTATGTTCCACAGAACCGAAGGTAAAAGGTGACCTACGTTCTTGATGCTTGTGCCCTCATTGCGCTTTTCAAGAAAGAACAGGGCGCCGATAAGGTCAAAAAATTATTGGATAATGCTCTTGCCGGAGAAGACAGTATGTATATGAGTACCGTCAATCTCATTGAGGTCTATTACGGCTTTTACCGTGAAATGAAAAAAGAGCAAGCCGGACTTATTCTTGAGCAAATTTATAAAATGCCTATACATTTTATAGATGCCATTGATACAGCTGTTGTTAATGAAGCCTCCCGTCTTAAAGCCCTGTATTACATCCCGCTCGGAGACGCTATTGGTCTCGCAACCGCTGTTACTATCAACGGTACTTTTGTAAGCAGTGATCATACTGATCTTGACCCGATTGAAGAATCCGAACCAATCTCTTTTTTCTGGCTCCGTTAATGGGACTCCTTCACGGGAAGAAAAACAGGCACCTTTGCGCTACCCGGAAATAAAGGACATTAGCGTCCTGAAAACCGTTATCGGCGGCGAAACAGTCTACGAAAGCGGTCAATGAGCCTATACGTCAATTTGAACCATTTAAGAGAAACCGCAAAGGACGCCAAGATTTACGCAGAGAACGCAAAGCTACGGTTCGATGCGTATGCTTTGCGTCCTTTGCGAAAAAGGTGCCTGGCACCCCTGAATTAAGCCAATTGAATTCCGCTGTCTTTGTCTTTTTCCGGTTTCAAAAATTCAAGATTAAAATTGGAATCATTGTTCAATTGCTTTGCCTTTTGCGGCGCCATTGCATACCCGCCGTTATAAATGGCAGCGCTTATAGCAGTATTATCATAAGTCAAATCCGCCAAATCGTCAATCAGGGCCTTTAATTCCCCGCGGTCAGCCCCAATCTGCTGCAATAAATGGGCATTTAACGCTTTAATACGCGCTTTGTCGGTTGTGTCGGTAATTGCGGCACCTGTCCCTACGCCCGTTGCATTGTCCATTTTTTCAAGCATAATTGTTTTTAATTCCTGTTTAATTGCCGTTAAACTTGCATCGGTTATAACGCCCTGTGCATCCTTACTTACCTGTGCAGTTAATCCCAATGTGGAAAGCAACCCTTCAATTTCAGCGGTAATATCCGCTTTTGTTGGCTCAACCGTCCCATACGCGCTGCCAAGCCGTTGTTTTTTGTCAATATAATAGCTTTTCTGGTATGCCGCAAGCTCCGCATTAAATTCGCTTTTTTCTGTTCCCGTGAAAAGGGCATTTAGTATATTATCGACATTCCCGCCGTTTAACATAATATTTGTCATTGTTTGGTTTTCAAAGCCTGCGATTGCGGAAAATTGCTCGTATGCCGGGTATTTTTCTGCTGCCTTAGTATATCCCAAGTTAAGGTTTTGGGCTTGTGTTTTAAGCTGCGGGAACCAATTCTGTATTAACACCCCCCCCCCATTCGGTCTTTCGCCGTGCCATCAAAGACATCCAGCCACTGGGTGGCGATATGATGTATCCCCCCCCAAGTTGTGATAAAATCAACATCCGTTCCGCTTGTATATTCAGGGATTTCAACTTCCGGGTTCGGACCGGGGCCCGTTTGTTGGTGCCCGTCCCTGTCGTATCCGTTTATATCATATATTTCGCCGGTAAACTTATTTATCGGGTCATTGATATCCCTTGTATTCCAGCCTGCCATATCGTAACCGTCAATGTCAACCCCGCTTCTGTTATAACCGGCCTCGTCATACAGTCCGCCGGTTGTTCCGTTTATAAGGTCATTTGGGTCGTTTATATTCCACCCGTTTTCATCATAATCCGGAAGTTCACCGCTTTGCTGATGGCCGTCTCTGTCGTATCCGTTTTTATCATACGCTGTCCCGGTAAATTTGTTTATAGGGTCTGCGGAATCCTTTGTATTCCAGCCTGCCATATCGTAACCGTCAATATCAACCCCGCTTCTGTTATAACCAGCCTCGTCATACAGTGTGCCGGTTGTTCCGTTTATAAGGTCATTTGGGTCTTTTGTGTTCCACCCATTTTCATCATATTCTTTTTGATTGTTGTTATTTGTAATTTCTGACCCGTTAGGGTTGGTGCAGCTTGTGGCGCTGATAGCCACGCCTACGCCTGTTACCGCTAACGCTGTAATTAACGCGCCCGCAGCAAACACTTTCCTTATATTCCCCTTTTTATGCTGTTCGGGTGTTTTTTTCTGTTCGTCCATCCCTGCCAATACCGCCAAAATATGCCTGTTGATCTTTTTCATTTCAAATGCTCCTATAGAATCGATTCTTCCCCTGCTCAATTTACGACAATGCAATCCGCCGCCGCCTTCCCATACGGTGAAATGTTGAGAGAAATAATAATGATTACCGCGAAAAAATGAGAAAAAAAGTCAGAAATTAATTGAAGGTGAGTCTTATGAGAGAGAGAGAGAGAGAGAGAGAGAGAGAGAGAGAGAGAGAGAGAGAGAGAGAGAGAGAGAGAGAGCAAGAACCGTGCCAACTATGGCAGTTTCAGGGTTATTTTTCAAAAAACCGGCGTTTTTTTTGCCTGTCTCCATAATAAGTCCATAATAGGGCATAACAAAAATAAATGTCAAGCGACATATACCCCAACCGGGTGGTTTTGCTTTGAAGTGAGCCTTATATGTATTAGCGGAAGGAGTACTGCAGGGCGCACGGTGTCCGTAAGAAAAGGCCAGGCCAAAGCCTGCGTCAGAAAATGCGACAGCCGTTTAGCCCTGCGGTAAGGGATATTCCTTCCGCTTTTACGGAGAAAAGTCCGGATACAACACCTCCGGGCCTGCCTTTACTGCGCGTGCGCCGCGCCGCTCATTCCCGGTACTGCGCCATTTGTTACTTCTTACCTATTATCTATTATTTTTACCCCGCCTGGCTCAACAGCACAATCGCTTCCCGGAACAGAATTTTCTCCCGCTCCGCACCTTCCGCGCCGGGAGGCAGGGACGCTTCCGCCTTTGCCAGCGCGTCCGCGGCGGCCCGCTTGTCATAGCCCATTTCCGCCAGGGCGTCCACCAATTCCCCGTAGGGCGAGGCGGCGGCGGGCGAAGATACGGCATGGGCGATCTTTCCCTTAAGGGCGAGGATCATCTTCTGGGCGGTCTTTTTACCCAGCCCCGGCACCGCTTCCAGCCGGGCCAGGTCCCCGGCTTCCAGGGCCCGTTCCAGATCCTCCTGGCCGATGCCGCCGAGAATTTTCACCGCCGCCCGGGGGCCGATACCCTCAACCTTGAGCAGTTCCAGAAACGTATTCCGCCGCCTTTCACCGGCAAACCCGAAGAGCCGCATCTGGTCCTCCCGGTGGTACAACCAGGTAAAAACCCGCGCCTCTTCGCCGGGGCCCGGCAGGGCGCTTAGATCCGTCACCGGAAGGGTAATTTCCCACTCCACCCCCCCGGTGGCAAGAAAAAGGGTATCCCCGGATTTTTCGCCTACGATTCCTTTCAGACTGTTAAACATAAGCAGAGTATATCCGCAAACCGGAAAACACGGAACCCCGCCTGAGTTTTCCGGGAAGCGCGGCATTCTTCCGGCAGACCGCGTGCGGCTTTTCACGGCGGGCCCGGTGGTTTGTTCTATTTTCTTGTGCTTTTTTTTGAAGCCCTTCGTACTCCCCGGCCCGGAGTATGTTTTAACGTTGAGGCCGTTCCACAGCCGCCCTATACTTGAAATAGAGCTTTATGAAATTCAACGGCATCGCGCAGCGGATCATTCTCTCGGTGGTCCCGATCATCGTAATTTCCACCCTGGTCTTTATTGTCATTATCCACGAAGCTACGGAGAATCAAATCAACACCCAGATACATGAACGGATGCGGCAGAGTCTGATTACGGCCCGGCTGAAAATGGACCGGGAACTGGTCAAAAACGCCGCCATTGCAAAAAGCGTGGCAATTTACGCGGAAACGGCTTCCCGGGAATTCATACGGCAGGGAGAGCTGCGGGAATTCCTGGAACGGATTGTCCGGTCAAATCAAAACACCGCATGCGGCGGCATTTTGTACGAACCCTACAGGCTTTCGCAGGACCAGTACCACGGCGGCTCCTATGTCCACAAGGAACGGGAAAATGTTTTTTACACAGAAAACTACGGGGATACGGTGGACTACTTTCGCCAGAGCTGGTACACCCGCGGCAGAACGTCCGAAGGCAGCGTGGTCTGGTCCGGCATTTATTATGATCCGGTACCCGGAATCTCACTGATTACCGCCGCGGTTTCTTTTTTTGACGACGCCGGAACAATTCTGGGAGTGGCGGCGGCGAATATGTCCCTGGCCAGCATCAGGAACATTGTGGGATCAATTTCGGTGGGCGATACGGGGAGAGCCTTCATTCTGGGAGCGGGGGGAGAATACATTTCCTTTCCCGATGAAACCCGGACCCTGTGGAACACCATCCAGAACGATAAGGACCCGAATCTGGCGGCCCTGGGCAGACAGCTCCTGGCCGAACCGGAAGGCATGGCGGTAATAACCAGAAACAACACGGCCCAGCGGGCCTATTTCAATACCATACCGGAAACCAACTGGACGCTGGTCATCATGATCGATGAACAGGAGATACGGTTTTCCACCCTGAACCAGATGCTGCTCATAGGGCTGGTACCCCCCATCGGCCTTTGTCTTACGGTAATCTCCATCTTCTTTGTGGCCCATCATCTCCGCAGGATCGCCCGGAAAGTAAATACCTTTGCCGACCTCATCGCGTCGGGAAATTTTTCGGAGCGGATTGAAATAACCGAACACGATGAATTCGGAATCATGGAAAAACATCTCAACACAATGGCCAAAGAGATGGACACCCTGCACAAAAGTATGCATGGCATGGTGAATACCGCGGAAGCCGCTTCCCAGGCGAAGAGCGATTTTCTTTCCACCATGAGCCACGAAATCCGTACCCCCATGAACGCCATTATCGGAATGACGGAGATTGCGAAAAAAACAGATAACCCGGAGAAAAAAGATCACTGCCTCAAAAAAATCGACGAAGCCTCGGCCCACCTTCTGGGATTGATCAACGACATTCTTGACATGTCCAAGATCGAGGCCAACAAGCTGGAGCTTTCCATAGAAGAATTTGATTTTGAAAAAATGCTCCAACGGGTAGTAGCTGTCATCGGATTCCGGGTGGGAGAAAAGAATCAGGAACTCATTGTCCACATAGACCAGGATATACCCCGGTTCCTTATAGGGGATGATCAGCGCCTGTCCCAGGTGATCACCAACCTTCTTTCCAACGCGGTCAAATTTACCCCCGAAAAGGGAACCATACGGCTTGAGACCCGGATCGAAAAAAAAGAAGGCCGCCGCTGTACAATAATCTTTCAAGTAACCGACACCGGCATAGGCATCAGCAAGGAACAGCAGAGCCATCTTTTTACGTCCTTCTCCCAGGCGGACTCGGGCATTTCCCGGAAATTCGGCGGCACGGGCCTGGGGCTGGTCATTTCAAAGCGGATTGTCGAAATGATGGGCGGCAAAATCTGGATCGATTCCGAACCCGGCAAAGGGTCGGTGTTTTCTTTCACCATCACCGCCGACGCGGGTGAATCCAGGGACCCGCCCCATCATGAGGGCTGGAAAAACATCCGGGTCATCGCGGTGGATGACGACCCGGACATGCTGGATTATTTCCGGGAAATTGCGGAGGGCCTGGAATTTTCCTGCGACCTTGCATCCGGGGGCGACGAAGCGCTGGGAATGATCCGGAAAAATGGTTCCTACGATGTGTACTTTATCGACTGGAAAATGCCCGGCATGAACGGCATTGAATTAAGCGCCCGCATAAACGAAGAGCCGGGAGAAAACAAGCCGGTGGTGATTATGATCTCCTCCGCGGACTGGGACACCGTTGAACAGCAGGCCCGGGACGCGGGGGTGGGCAAATTCCTTTCCAAGCCCCTGTTTCCTTCGGCCATTGCGGACTGCCTGAGCCAGTGCCTGGGGACGGAAAACCGGCGGACGGAACGGGAAAGCGTCGAACCCTTGAGGGATAATTTCAAGGACCACCGGGTCATACTGGCTGAAGATATGGAAATCAACCGGGAGATAGTAATCTCCCTTTTTGAACCTACGGGGCTTGCCTTTGACTGCGCGGCAAACGGCGTTGAGGCGGTAAAGCTCTATCAACAGGCGCCGGACCGGTATGACCTTATCTTCATGGATATCCACATGCCCGAGATGGACGGCTACGAGGCGACCCGCCGGATCCGGGCCCTTGAGCCGCCGGGAAAACGGATACCCATTGTGGCGATGACGGCCAATGTTTTCCGGGAAGATATTGAACGGTGCATTCAGTCCGGGATGGACGATCATGTCGGCAAGCCGCTGGAGTCCGAGCAAGTTCTGGAAAAATTGCGAAAATATTTGAAGTAGGAACTTTTCCCAAAACCGTTAGTTTTGGGAAAAGCCTCTTAGCGCGTATCTTTAGAACCGCTTTCGACCGGAAACGAATGGGCGCAGCAAATGGCGGCGGCAAGGGCGTCGGCGGCGTGATCGGGCCGGGGAACCTCGGTAAGGCCCAAAATAATTCTAACCATATTCTGTATTTGCGACTTATCCGCGGAGGCAATGCCCGCCACCCCCTGCTTGATCGCGTTGGGGGTGAATTCCCGGACCGGGAGCCCCCGTTCCGCCAGGGCAACGGAAACCACCCCCCGGGCTTCCGCTACGGGGATGGCGCTGGAAACATTCCTGCCGAAAAAAAGCGTTTCCACCGCCGATTCCCCCGGATTCCACTCATCCAGAACAGCCCGGATCGCGGTCAAAATAAAAAAAAGGCGATCCGCCCGGGGGCGATCCGCCTTCGTTTCAATGCAGCCGTGGGCGGCATACCGGATTTTTCCGCCGGAATAATCAACTACCCCCCAGCCGGTAGAAGCCAGACCAGGGTCGATACCGATAATCCGCCGCTTAGTCAGCCTCAAAACCTTCCGGGATTTCGATATTGGAATAGACATTCTGCACGTCGTCATTTTCCTCAAGCCGCTCAACCAGCCGCAGGGCCTTGGCGGTAGCTTCGTTATCCAGGGCAACTTCGGCCTCGGCAATCATGCTGATCTCCGCGCTCATGGTTTCAAAACTCTTGTCGTTGAGGAGATTCAGCACCGGCTCAAAATCTTCGGGAGCGGTGGTTACTTCAATAATACCGTCCGCCAGGGACACATCCTCGGCCCCCCCTTCAATCGCCGCTTCCATAACCTGGTCTTCGGTGTATTTTTCCCCGTCCAGGGTGATGATCCCCTGGCGCTTGAAGAGCCGGGACACCGAACCGGAGGTGGCAAGCTGGCCCCCCGCCCTGGTCAGGATATTACGGATGTCCGCGGCGGCCCGGTTTTTGTTATCCGTTAAAACCTCGATAAAAATCGCCACCCCGCCGGGGGCATAGGCCTCGTAGATCAGCTCTTCGTAGTTGACCCCCTCAAGTTCTCCGGTTCCCTTTTTGATTGCCCGGTCTATGTTATCCTTGGGCATATTCGCCCCCCGGGCCTTCAATACCGCCGTCCTGAGCCGGGGATTCCCCTCAGGGTCCCCCCCGCCCATCCTGGCGGCAATGGAAATTTCCTTGATCAACTTGGTGAACATCTGCCCGCGTTTCGCGTCCGCGGCGCCTTTCTTGTGTTTGATAGTCGCCCATTTACTGTGGCCCGACATAATAACTCCTTGTAGATCTTTTCATAAAACCAACCAGGTTTTGTGAAAAGATCGATATTCAAAAAAATATGAACCTGCGGTTTCAATTTCAGATATTTTGAAACCACCGCATCAGTGGGAGAATATTAACACGCCAGGGGAATCTTAGTCAACGGAATCGCTTTCAAAAAAACAAAGTCCCTGGGTTCCCCCAGGGATGTTTGGGTAGAAAATCATACGCCGCCTGCTGAAAGGAACTAGAATTTTCCTTTCTGAATAGCTTTTTCGATGGAATCGGTAACAAGCTGGTTATACCATTCATAGCTAAACGGTTCTTTAGTCCTGATCACCGGTTTCAACACTATCTCAAGACTGTCCTTGCAGGCTTCACAGACATCACGATGGGCAAGATGGAAATAGTTCCGGCCCGCCACAGGCTGTTGTATGGTATGCCTGCACACATCACACGTAAGGGTCTTCATGATAAACTCCTTAATAAAGAAGCGATCTTAAAATATCAGATTTCAAAACCGCAACCTTAGATTTAGGGAAAAAACCGGTCTTTAACGGTTTTTCCGGATCCTTT
>JAISAN010000052.1 GCA_031266635.1 Treponema sp.
TTTAGAACCAAATTATGGAATAAAAATCGGAGGGGAACCGGCACTTTTACAAAAAGAAGAATACTATTATAAAGATTTAATCAATGATAATTATCAATTTATAATGCAAATAGACGAAAGCGAATATTTGCGGGATCAAATAATAGGAAATGAACCATTTAATCATGGAATAATATATTTTTATGGGAAGATAAAGGAAAGCATAATAGAAGAATTGGTTGGGGGATTCTGGCAAAATTAAATAAAAGATTATGTAAAAGAAATAATGAAGTACGGGGCAACTGCACATAACAGGACTGTTTACGCTTCGCCGCCAGTAGGCGGCTCGGGGTTCCGGCTGGCTAGGTCATTTCGCTACGCTCCATTCCCACGCCAGCCTCCACCCACATTTTGTCGGCCCTGCAAACACTACGTGTTTGCTTATTCGGGCCGCCAAAACGTCGTAAACAGCCAGAACGTTATGTGCAATTTTTTTGAAATTTTTGTAAAAATATTGAAAAAGGACTTGACAAATGATAAAAAATTACCCAAACTAAAAAGGAAATGGAGGAAAATGGATTATGAAGAAAATAGTATTAACTGCCAATGGATTTGAAAATAGAAATATCTGGAAAATATTTTTGAAATTAATAGATAAAAATCCGGAAAAAATAAAGGCAATATTTGTTCCAACGGCCGCAAATGATGCGGATGCCATTGAAGTATTACCAAAATGTATGCATGACCTTTTGGATTTAAATATTTCGGCAAATAATATATTGGTATACGATTTGCATTATAAAATGGAATATAATGAATTATGTGAATTTGATACAATATATTTTTGTGGAGGCAGCCCACAATATTTATTAAGTAGAATAAACAATACAGGTTTTAACGAATCTCTAAAAAAGTTTGTTGATAATGGAGGCGTATATATTGGGGTAAGCGCTGGAAGTATAATATGCGCAAACAATTTGCCTGAAAATTTAGGATACATAAAATGTAAATTAGATGTTCATGGGAAAGAAGGAATAAATATTGGGAAATTTGATCCAAATGAATATTCAAATATAAAATTACCCGATTATAAGGCAATAATAATACAAGATAATACATACGAAGTAATAGAATAAAATTATAAGACAATAAAACAAAAAAACTGCACATAACAGGTCTGTATATGCTCCGCTCCCTTTGGTCGCTCCGGGGTTCCATTCGCCTAGGTCGGCTACGCCTTCCACGGCTCCCTCCACCCACATTTTGGCAGGGCTGCAAACCTGCGGTTTGCTTATCCGCCCTACCAAAACATCGTAAACAGCCGGAACGTTATGCGAAGTTATGCCGTACATCATTATTATTTATATCATTATTCTTTCTATGTGTCTTACCATAAATTATAAATACCATTTGTATAACCACGCTAAAAGGTTAATTCTGGTTAATTTCTTAATGCCATATTTTACATAGTATACCGTCTATTTATAAAATATATTTTTCCAATAAATGCAACGCTTCAATCACTACAGAAAACCTCACTCCTTGTTTTATTGCTACCAAGCCGGGCCGGCGTAGTCGAAGGACCACTCTGCTACTAGGGGGGCGCTCCAGAACCTGCCGGGGACACCGGTTTCCTGATCTACATGGAGTACATAACCTTGGGCTTCGGGACTCTGGATGATGAAACGCACCGTATAGGTCCCGAGACCGCCAGAGCCGGGTAGTTTAATGTTGGCGCCGTAGTGGGGACCGTCACTGGCGTTCATGGGTATCAAAGTACCCGCAACCTTCTCCCCGGTACGAGATCTGACGATCTCGTACCTGACCGTCAAATAGGGCACAAAGTCCCCCACCCCATAACCAAGGTAATTTCCCGCGGCGGCGGAAATATCCGCTTCTACGTGCATGTCCGACTGGGATGCGGGAAGACCTGCGGAAGAGGGAATTATGTCCACGGGCTGGTAAAACACTCCCGCCACAAGGAGGGGGCCTAACATGAAGTCATCCCCCAAGGGATACTCGAAAAAGCCCGCTTCCCCTGGCGCGGCGAATACTTCCGTTGGATCTTTGGGCACTATCTGCGGCCCGGCTTGTTGAACCATTGCGCTCTCCCGCCTAACCACCGCCCCATTCAGGAGGTGCACAAGCCTTGTGTCCCGTCTGGCAATGTCGAAAGCTGGGGCGGATTCGATAGTCGCGCTTTCCACATCTAACGCCTTCGCGCCGAAACGGTAGGCGTTGCCCACATCCGCAAGGCTGCCCAAAACAACCACATCCGCGCCCAGCATTTTGCCGATTGAACGGGCCGACTCATCGCTCACTTCGCCGGAAAGCTGGAACTCCAATTCCTCCCGCACCTTGTCCAGTTCCTTTCGGTCAACCACCGTTACGACCCGGGAATTCACCAGTGCCCGGGATAGCTCATCTATAACATATTCCGACAAAGCCACAGAGGGCGATCCGAAGGCAACTACCGCCACCTTTCGGCCTGTTAAATCGGAACCAAGCTGTTCTGCCGAAGCCCGGATCGCCTCATCGAGAAACACCGTAACCGCTTCGTTTCCGCCTATACTGGCACAGGAAAAGGCCGCCATGAAAGAAGCAAGGCAAATACCCCAAAAAGCCACTGGTTTTCGTTTCATAGTGACCATTGTATATGCTTGAGGCAAATATTACAAGCACTTGAACTGTTTTTAGAAAAAATGCGGCTGACGAGTATATTGAAACCACTGCCGCCAACCGTTCAGCCAATCCCACCCTATTATCTGACTACGCCCCTTGCGATTAAGGGTAAATTTCAGGTGCTATGGACAGTATCTACTACAGTCAATTTTGAGGCAAAAAAATGTTACCCCACAGTATATTATTCAGAAAATTTTTATTCCCATTTATGCCATAGTCGCATCCTATTCTTATTTGAAAATGTACCCTAAAGCTCCTAAATTTTAATCCTGGTTACGTTTTAAGGTTTGTCATAATGCATTTTATTCCTAAATCTTTATTCCTGTAAATTTTATACAATATATATTCAAAAATTTTAGGTGCAATTTCGCATAACAACCGTTATGTGCCATTCTTTTTGAAAATTTATGTAAAATCACTTGAGAATCACTCGAGAATGTATTGACAAATGATTTTCTTTAATGGTAAAAATGTAACTATGGATAAATTCGGAAATAAATCTTTGGGGGTTCAATTAACAATTTCTATTTTTGTTTTATTGACTTTTTTGGCCTGTTCTGATCCCATAGGTTTTCCCGCAGATTTTAGAGTATATTACAATGATGACTATTCGGGATTATTGCGGGATAGTACATATTCGCAAGCGGTTTCTGTAAACGGTATTCAGGCAATAAAACAGGAAATTAGCTGCGGATATGCCGTAATAGAAATGCTTGCCAAATGGAAAGGTAAACCAATTACGGAACATTCATTGTCATTACAAAACAACGGTAAAATTTCAACCTCCATGGGTTCAGGTTTTCTTAAAGAAATGAATCGTCAGTTTCCTGAATGGGAAACCACTCGATATGTTAATATCACCAACGGGGAATTATTGCAAAATATACATACTTCTCTTAAAAATGGATTTCCCGCGCCAATAGAATTCGCCGCGAAAAACACCTCGTCTGAATGGACGCTTCATTTTGCCATAGTTACATCAATGGACTTACGTAATAACCAAATTATTGTGCAAAATCCCTATGGATATGAAGAAACATATACGGTACAAAATTTTATCCGGGCCACACGGTATGAATCTTATGAAAATATGGAATGGTATTTCAAAACAGGTTTTAACATGGGCTTATTCAATAAAAACACACTATACATCATTGCCAACAAATAGAGTCTGTCTATAATGTAGACACATTATAGACAGACTACCTTAAAAATCGCATTTGCGCATGCAAATGCAAGGTCTGTCCGCAAAGTAACCGACTTTGTGGACAGACACTAAATAGGGGTTTACATGGCCGGTAAAAAATGGCTTTTTATTTTCATTGTATTTGTTAAACTTTCCGCGGCGGCATTTTCAGATGAAAGTGAAAAAAAGTTCTCGATACAGGCAAGCCCCTTGCTTTTGGTAAGTGATATAACATATCTTTTTATGGACAATGACCGTAAAACATACGCCTTTTCAATAGATGCCGAGTTTCAATATGCCATAAATAACTATTTCAATGTTTCCGTTGCAAACGAACTTTATTTTGAAAATTTTTTAAGCAGTTATTTGGAAAACAGCAATGGCAGGTATAGTGAAAAATACGGACAGCAGTTTCAGTATATGATAATACCGGCCTTTTTATACCGGCCCTTCGGAACTTGGCTAAAGGGAATGTATATCAGCGCATTTCCGCTTATTGGATGGACTCATGTGTCAACAAATTATTTGGATGATACTTTTACCCATTTGGGGCTTGGTTTAACGGGTGGCTATCAATGGATTTTCAAAAATGGGTTTACAATGCAATTAGGGGCAGGATTAGGTAAAACCTGGATAATCCCATTGGCAAAAAATAAAAGTGAATACAGGACGGAAGATGAATGGCATTTTTTTAACTGGCCAATTGATTTCAATTTTACATTTAAATTGGGATATTCATTTTAAGATAAGCAATGTGTCCTTAAGTCGTCATTGACACGTTTTTTCCAATAATATATCATGAAGAATATTTATCGTATGATAAATAAAAAAGTGAGAAATATATTTTCGCTTGAAAAAAGGAGAGACAATATCATGATTACCTCCCAATTGGAAAATTATTTATCGGGGAATTTGTATGACAATACAGCTAATTATTATGACTACGACAATCGGGACATCATAAAAGATGATTTGGAATTTTATGTTGAATATGCCAATAAAACAAAAGGAACAATCCTTGAATTGGCAAGTGGAACTGGACGGGTTTCATTGTATATGGCCGAACAGACCAAAAGGCAGCTTGAGTGTATTGAACTTTCTGAAAAAATGGTCAATAGATTCAAACTAAAACTTCAAACCACGCATCAGCACTTGCAAAATAAAATAAATATCAAAATTGGTGATATGGCAGATTTTAATTTTGGACAAAAATTTGAATTTATAATGATACCGTGGAGAGCTTTACAATATTTGCCCGAGCAGGAATTGGCCAAAAAATGCCTTAATTGTGTTTACCGGCATTTGGAGAATAATGGAGTTTTTGTATTTGATATTTTCAAGCCAAGAAAATATGACGAAAACTGGCTGGGACAAGAAAGTATTTCCTATGATGTGGAAGCAGAGGGGAAACGAATAATCCGTTCAACGGTTAATCATTACGCGGACACAACAAAAAAGAAGATACAATACAAAAGCAGGTATAAAATAATAGAGGGAGGCAGGGAAACAATGATAGAAGACTTGCTCACCTATAAATATTATGATCATAAAGAGATTGTTGAAATAGTACAATCGCTTGGGTTTAGAATAATAGCGGAATATGGTTATTATGATAAAAGAGAAATAAAAGACGGAGATGAAATGATATTCGTATGTTCAAAATAGAAAACAAGTAAAAACGGGCGCTCTGTCTCTGTACACCAACGGTCTGCTCCCCCCCGCTCGTTTGAGACCGGTCCTTTCGGGAACCCGGAACCTGCCGGGTTCCCGCTCAGGCGGGGGAGACCGTCACTCCGCGACAGCTTCTTCCGTATCATCCCCGGCAAGTTCCGGGTTTTCCCCTTCCACGGGGAGAGCTTCTTCAGCTTCCGCCGCGGCTTCTTCTCCGGGGCTGAGGATTTCCAGTAATTCCACTTTGAACACCAGCGTCGAATGGGGAGGGATGATCTGCCCTACCCCCTGATCGCCGTAGGCCAGGACGGAGGGAATATAAAAGCGGTAAACGCCGCCGACACTCATTAACTGTATACCTTCGGACCAGCCGGGAATAACCTGCTCCAGAGGAATTTCCGCGCTTTCGTCCCGTTCATAGGAGCTGTCAAAAACCGTGCCGTTGCTCAAGGTCCCCTCGTAATGCACCCGGACCGTATCGGTTTCCGAGGGTTTTTCTCCCGAACCCTCGGTGATTATTTCATACTGGAGGCCGCTTTCGGTGCTTATCACCCCTTCCCGGCCGCCGTTCTCCGCGAGGAATAAGCGCTCCCGCTCTTTGTTTTCTTCCCCCCGTTTGTCCATAGCCGCCTGAAAAGCGGCCTGCACAATCCCGACGGCTTCTTCCGTAGTATACGGGGCCTCCCCGCCTTCTACCGACAACTTGAGCCCCTCGGTAAAAGCGGCGTAGTCAAATTCCATACCCGTCTGTTTCAGGTCGGAACCAATTACCAGCCCGAAGGCCAGACTGGTTTTTGCCCGCTCATCCGCAAGGTTTACCTCTTCAACTATTCCCTTGCCGTAAAGCGTAAAGGCCGCCGCGAGAAACAGGAGGCCCGGTAGTAACTTTTTCATGTTCACTTCCTTAAAAAAAATTTCGAGGGCGGTTTCAAAATATCGAATATTGAAACCGGTTCCCGATTCTATTTAACAACGGCGATAAGTTCCACTTCAAAGATCAGCGGCGAATAGGGAGGAATGGAAGCGTAGCCTTCGGGTCCATAGCCCAGATCCGAAGAGATGTAAAATTTGTACTTGGCCCCTTCGCTCATGAGCTGGATTCCCTCGGTCCAGCCGGGGATCACACCGTTGAGGGGAAATTCCGCGGGCTCCCCCCGGGAATAGGAACTGTCAAAAACCGTGCCGTCGGTAAAAGTTCCTTCATAGTTGACCCGCACCGTATCGGCGGCTTCCGGTTTGGCTCCGGTTCCCTCGGTAAGAACCTCATACTGGAGCCCGCTGCCGGTAATGATGATCCCCGGCTTTTTGCTGTTTTCCGCGAGGAAATCTATCTCCGCCTGCCGCTGGCCTTCGCTCTGTGTTTCCATAATGGCGCTAAAGGCCGCCTGAATTCTTCCCACCGCTTCTTCCTGGGTAAACCGGGTTTCCTTATCGTCCAGAACATCCCTGAGCCCCTGGACAAAAGAATCGTAATCCGGATTAAATCCCCCCCGTTTAAGGCTGGAACCCACATCCATGCCCAGGGCATAACTGACATCCTTGTCCAGGGGAGTGCCCGATGAGTTTGACGTAGTACCGGACGTCCCGTTCCCCCCACAGCCGGACAAAACCAACATTCCCAGGAACGGAATCAACGTAATCCATAGCTTTTTCATACGATTTTCCATATTAATTAAAATTTCGCGCCCACTGGCCGAATGAGAATTCCAGCATATCCGGTAATGCCGGTTGTGGATAGCCCACGCGTTCCCCTATTCCGCGGCGCTAAAGGCGTAACCCTCCCCCGCGGCCCGGACCGTTCCGACGGCGGGAAAGATCAGGTGCATGCCTCCCACGGAAATATTATTCCCGGCGACATACCGTAACACCTCCAGCCGGGAGGCCGCCGCCGCCTCGGGGTCCGTATCGTAACTTACCGATATGGAAGGAAGGGGGAACTGGATTTTTTCGGCGTGCATCAGGTCTCCCCAGACGAGGAATTTTTGCCCCCCCGATTCCAGAAGAAACAGGGTATGCCCCGGCGTATGCCCAAAGGCGGCTATGGCCCGGATTCCCGGCAGCAGTTCCGGCGGATTGGCGTCAAATTTTCCGGGGGCAAAGGTTTCCACCCGGCCGCGGTAGGGGGCCAGCGCCGCCCGGGCTCCGGGATCGTTCCGGGCTCCAAGCCAGTAATCCCGTTCCTGCCGCGCCACATAGACCTTCGCTTTGGGGAACAGCGCCCTGCCGTCCTTCTGGAGCCCGCCGATATGATCCCCATGCATGTGGGTGATCAGCACCGCGTCCACGTCCGCGGGATTTACCCCGAGTTTTTTCATGCTTTCAAAAATCGCGCCGCCGAACCCGGTATCCACCACCACGGTACGCCCGCCTCCCTGGATCAAAAAGGTATTGACCTCGGACTGAAAATTCCCGCCGGGGGCGTATTTCTCCAGATCCGCGGGACTGATCCCCAGGAGGATTGAAGGCCGGCCGGGGCCGGAACTTTCTTCCAGCATGTGCACCTCAAAGGAACCAACTTTGCAGGTGAAAATCCGGGGAGCCGCCGCAAACGCCTGTACCGCCACGGCACCGAATAAAAAACCCCGTAATAGCATGGATTTCATAAAAACCTCCACTTTTCAGAATTGCAGGGAAACGAACCTTTGGTTCGAGTTGTCCTGCTGATCCATTGTAGCAAGGATAGGATTCTTTGGCGATCCATGATAAGGTAATTCATGCTTCCCCGGCCTTCGCTTCTTAAAGGCATTTACCGCGGCGATGCCAGAATTGGCCGCTTCCTCGGCGTTTTGGGCCTCTCGGGCATCAGCTACGGCCTGTACCGGGGCATCCAGGATAATTACCTGGCGGAGATAGTCCACATCAGCGCCTTTGAGCGGGGAATTGTGGAATTTTTCCGGGAAACGCCGGGGCTTCTGGTGGTTCTGCTGCTGGCGGGAATGTACCGCTTCACCGAAAGCCGGATATTCAAGATCAGCGTGGGTTTCATGCTGGCCGGTCTTACGGGCCTTATGCTGGCGGGAAGCGGCAAATTCATCGTGGTGTTTTTTATGGTGGTGTATAGCTGCGGCGAACATATTGTCATGCCCGTGCGGACCACCATATCCCTGGACCTGGCGAACAAAAACCAGGGCGGCGCTTCTCTGGGAGTTACCGGCGCCCTGGGCCACATCGGCAACATCATCGGCTTTGTGCTGGTAACGGGCATCTTTTTTGTTTTTTCCCTCCTCGGTTTCAAACGTTCCGATATCCTCCCCTTCAAAATTGTCTTCGCTGTATCGGTGGCCCTGATCATCGCCGCTTTTGTACTGGCCCTGGCGCTGGGGGAATCCCGGCTCAAACCCCAGCGGCGGCGTTTTTATTTTTCGAAAAAATTCTTTAAATATTATATGCTGGAAGTTTTTTATGGCGCCCGGAAGCAGATCTTCCTCACCTTCGCGCCATACGTACTGATCCTCCAGTACGGCGCCGATACTTCCGTTATTTCCCTGCTCCTGGCGATCTGCGCCGCCTTTGGGATCATTTTCAGCCCCCTCATGGGCAGGCTTATTGACCGGGTGGGTTACAAAATCATCATGGTTACCGACACCCTGATCCTCATGGTCGTTTGTTTCTTCTACGGTTTCGCCCACCGCCTTTTTCCGCCGGAGATCGCCTTTATGGTGGTCTGCGTGAATTATGTGCTTGACTCGATTATTTCCCTGGCCAGCATGGCCAGCAACGTCTATGTCCAGGACATTGCCGCAAGCCAGGAGGAGATTACCGCCACCCTCTCCACCGGGGTTTCGGTAAACCACGTCATCTCGATCCTCATTGCCCTGCTGGGGGGCTGGATCTGGAAAACCGTGGGGATCGAAGTGCTGTTCTCCCTTTCGGCCTTTCTGGGTCTGCTGAACACGCTGTACGCGGCAACGATAAAGAAGCCTTTCAAAAGCCGGGAGTAGAGGGAAAACTTCCAATAGTCCCCGCCAGTAAATCAGAGATGTTCCTTAATTATAAATGAATCTTCTCGTCCTGAAGTTCCCCCGCGCGAGCGGGTTCTTGGGTATTAGCACCCTGCCCGCTTAATCCTGGTTAAAAGCAGGAACGCGCAAGCCGGAAACCGATGCCGCTGCCCCGGCTCGACGGAGTGTAGCTGAACCGAAAGGCGGACCGCACGTAAACGGCGTCATTGCTCCAGCTGCCGCCGCGCAGGACGCGGGTGGTCCCCGGCGACGTGCCCGCAGGATTCGTCTGCGCCTCGCCGGTATAGTTTCCGTACCAGTCCCAGCACCATTCCCACACGTTGCCGCTCATGTCATACAGCCCCAGGCTGTTGGGTTCTTTTGTCCCCGCCGGGTGGGTACTGCTGCCGCTGTTCCCGCTGTACCATGCCACGCTGTCAGCACTGTTCCCGCCGGAATACTCGTAGGATACGGAGTTGTTCCCTCCACGGGCCGCGTATTCCCATTCCGCTTCCGTGGGCAGCCGGTAACCGGAGGCGTCAAAATCGCAGATGACCGTGTCCCCGCTCCCTTGGTACGCCGGGGTCAAGCCTTCTTTCAGACTTAACCTGTTGCAGTATTCCACGGCTTCATACCAGTTTACATAATATATGGGGCAATTCCCCTCCCCCTTTAAGGGCCGGCTCTTGTCTGCCATATCCCGCTGCCGGGCCGCCGTCGTTTCCATGATCTCCTGCCATTCCTTCTGCGTTACCTCGTACTTCCCCATGTAGAAACTCTTTACCGTTACCGTATGTACCGGCCTTTCATCATTCCGGCCCTTAGCGCTGCCCATCTGAAAAGTACCGCCCTCCACCAGGACCATGCTGGCGGAGATATTCCCGGCAGGGGCCGCGCCGCCGTTTACGGTCTCATCTATCCGGGGGCGGGGTTGGGGCTGATCCGGGAGCGGTTCCTGGTTTGCCGTAACAGGCGGCGGCGTAGCGCAGCTTATGGTGGAAAGGGATAGCGGGGAAAGGGCCATCAGCAAAAAAACGGTTGTTTTTACACAGTACATAGATTCTCCAAAGCCGGATCGTTTAACAACAGCTAATATACCCATAGAAGCCCTAATTTTATAAAAAGATCAAAAAAATACATAAAATTCGATAATACCGATAAAACATATTATTAGTTGTTTGTTATCTTGTCAAGCTAAGGGTATTACTTTTCGGTAAAGGCTTGATATTGTATGGATGAGCAGGAATTAAGGGGTATTTTAAGCAATAATATAAAACGATGCCGGATGCGGAATAATATGTCCCAAATGGCGCTGGCGGAAAAAGTTGATATATCAACCAACTTTTTGAGCGATATTGAACGATGTAAGGCATGGGTTTCGCCGCTTACCCTGGTAAAAATTGCCTCTACGTTAAATATAGAGCCTTACCAGCTTTTTAAGGCGGACGCTTTTTTTTCAATCGAGGAAAAGGATATGCTGAAAGAATATACCGATGAAAACCTTAAAGCGGTGATAAGCCTTGTAAACAAACTTCAACGCTAATATCCCCGTCATCCCCTACCCCGCTATGGCCAGATACGCCCAGGGGATAAAGATCGCCGGGATCAGGTTTGCCACCCGGATTTCCCCCCGGCCTTCGCCGTTCAAAAAGTTGAAGCCGATGGCGGCGATGAGGAGGCTCCCCACGGCGGACATTTCCCGGATGATTTCCGGGGTCAGGTAATCCCGGATTGCCTGGGAAGCGAGGACGATGCCTCCCTGGTAGACCAGCACCGGCAGGGCGGAAAAGGCAACGCCGACGCCCATGGACGCGCCGAAAACCAGGGAGATGGCGCCGTCGAGGATCGACTTGGCAAAGAGGGTCTCATGGTTTCCCTGAAGCCCGCTTTGCAGGGAGCCGACAATGGCCATGGAACCGGTGCAGAAAATAATGCTGGCCGATACAAAGCCCTGGGAAAAACTTTTTTTGGAAGCCTTCCCGCCGGGAGCCGCGTCCGCCGGCGGGGCCATGCCGAGTTTCTTTTCCGCCCAGAGGCCGAAGCGGTTCATCAGCCTGTCGATATTAACCAGTTCGCCGATGATCGAACCGCCTACCATGCTCATGATTAAAAGGAGCATTTGTTCGCTTTCCAGCGTCCCCTTAATCCCCACATACACGATGGAAAGACCAATGGCCTTTTTGACGATCTCCTCAAAGCGGTCCGGAATGCCCCGGATCAAAAAAGCTCCCGCCAGGGCGCACACCACCACCGCCGCCGCATTCACCAATGGTCCCAGCATGATTTAATCTCCCTTGTTTGTACAGTAAATCCCACAAGCTCCAAATTAAAGGTTCATCATTACTTTATGTCAAGAGCGTTGAAAGTTTTTCGCCTTCATGGTATTATTGCCCACCTGGGGAGCATCATGGCCGGGCAGCCGCATAAAGTGTTTGACGAAACAATATTCACCGCTTTTTACCGTTCCTTTACCAATCCCGCCCTGCGGAAGATCGCGGTTAAAAGCATATTCACCATTTTTTACCAGTTTTTTTTCCGCCAGTACCGGGCGGCCCTGCTTCCGGGGCGGGTTCCCGTAACGCCGGTGGATCACGCGCTGGACGCAAAAATTCCCTTCACCCCTTCATGGGTGGCGGTGTACCTTGATTTTGTCGCTTTCTGGGTCAGAACCCTGAGCTTTCTCTTCCGGGCCTACGGGCGGCGGATTACCGAAAAGGCCGGGGAATTTCTTGAAACCATGGGAGAGCTTTACGCCTTTGCCGCGGAAGTGTACAAAAAAAATTTTTCCACCACCCGGCGGCCGTTCTATATCGCCCGGCCCCGGTTTGTCCTAATCCACGCGGTGGACCCCCACCTTATGTGTATTCCCAGTCTCCATGTGATGGTGGTAATCCGGACCTATACGAAGTTCCGGGCGATCATCCGCTCCCTGGGGGATGAATCCCGATTCGCCCCGCAAATCGCGGAACTTAAAAACGGCGCCCTGGCGATCAGCGAGGCGATTCTGTTTGTCAAACAGCACAGCGTGAACTGTATCGCCGCCGCCATGTACGCCATGACCTGTTTTAGGGAAGACCTTTTCCCCCCGGAGGAGGCGGAGGATTTTTGCTCCCGGCTTTTTGTCCAATCCCTTCCGCCGGATGACGGGGAACTTGTCAGGCGGCATATCATCGATCTGTACCGTGAATTTCTTTCCGGACGGGCCGGGGCAAAAACCTGGGATGAACCGCTCATCAATTTTCTCCGCCGCTATGACGCGCCGCCTGAGTACGGCGGATTAAGGGTCCGGCGCTGACTTCGCGGATTCGCACAGGGCGTCCCACAGGCTGTCCCTGACCGGCGGCGGCGTTTCCACATGGATCAGCCGTTCCTTTTGCGCCGGATCGGGAAAACACAAAGAAACGGCGTGGAGCCGGATGCCGCCGCCCTTCTCGGAACGCCGGGCACCGTATTTGAGATCGCCCTTGACGGGGAGCCCCAGGCGGGCAAGCTGGGCGCGGATCTGGTGATGGCGGCCCGTAACCAGCGTTATCTCGAAAAAAAGATACCGCTGCCCCCGGCCCAGAAGCCGGTACCGGAGGATCGCTTTTTTCCGCCCCGGCCCTTCCTCGTCAAAAACCGCCGACTTGTTGTTCCGCTGATCGTTTTTCACCCAGTGGATCAATTCCCCTGATTCGGAGAGATCAAGACCGGGCGGCGGCATTTCGGTAACGGCCCAGTATTTTTTTTCAATGCCCCGCCGGTTCTCCCCGGCAAAAGCGGCGCTTAAAAAGGAGAGGGCCGCGGAGTTCCGGGCAAGGAGAAGGCAGCCCGACACGGGCACATCCAGCCGGTGTACCGGCCGGGGAAAAGCGGCGGGAGCGGTTCCCGCGAAACTTTCCGCCCCCTCGCCGGGCAGCTTGTTCACCACCATACAATGTTCATCCTGATAGACAATTCTGCTCTGATCCACGTTTTTCTCCCTGCCGGAAAATCATCCTCCGGCGATTATCCCCCGCCGGATTTTTTCGCCGATGATCCGCTCCGCCGCTTCCCGGAGCCGTTCCCTGGGCAGGCTGCCGTTCCCCAGCGCCGTGAGCAATGCCCGGTGGGTCCGCCGGATATTTCCCGGCCAGACAATTACCATGTCCGCCCCGGCGGCCAGGGATCTGAGCGCCGCGGCTTCGGGGGAAAGGCCGGCGGCTGAGGCGGCGGCCATGGAAAAATCATCGGCAATTACTAGGCCGGTAAAACCCAGTTCCCCCCGGAGCCAGTCCCCGATGACCGCCGCCGAAAGGCTTGCGATATTTTCCCCGTCCCGGGCGGGAACCCTGCTATGGGATACCATGAGCGCGGAAACCATACCGGCCCGGATCAAATTCGCAAAGGGGCGGGTCAGGACGGCGAGGCTTTCCCGGTCTCCCGCCAGGGTCGAAGGGGCCAGGTGGGGGTCGAGCCCCGCAGTACCGGGAAAATGCTTTACCGCGCAGCCGATTCCCCCTGCCGCCATACCCCGGATAAAAGCCGCCGCCGCCGCTTCCACAAAAACAACATCGTCCCCATAGGAACGATCTTCCAGAAAGGCCCGGTTCCCAGGGGTCAGGGGTTCCGCCAGGGGGGCAAGGTTCAGCGTAATCCCCAGGTCCCGGATCTCCTGAGCGGAACGGCGGGCGTCTTCTTCCACCAGGGCCAGGGCCGTTTCCCTGCCCTGTTCACGGGCCAGTTCCCCGTAAGCGCCCGCCGCCGGAAGCCGGGCCACACCGGGACCGAAGCGGAACACCGCCCCCCCTTCGTGGTCAACGGCGATCAGGGGCGGGATGGGTACCGCTTCGGCGGCTTCGCCTGTTTCCGGCGCGGCGTTGTTTTCCACGGCGGCGGGATCGTGGGGCAGGCCGGACGCGGCGGCAACAAGGGCGGTACATTCGGCAAGGAAAGCCCGGACATGGTCTTTCTCCGCGTTAAGGTTATAGCGGAACAGCAGAATGCCGCCGGGGGGACATTCCTCAAGAATGGCCCGCATATCCGCGCCCAGCGGCCCGCTGCCGTCAATGCCGCCGCATATCACCTGGGCGGCCAGGAGCCGATCATCCAGGGACGCGGCGATCCGGGCGGCCTTCAGGCGGTTTGCCGCCTCGTACCGCTTCCCGGCAGAATCTTCCCCGGCGGGCCGCGCCGCATCCGCCGCCGATACCGCTTTCACCACCGGCATCGATCCCGCCGGTCCCTCCGCCGCGCCGGCCGGAACAGGGCCGCCGGCCCGCGCGGTACAGGCGCAAAAAACAAGGGGGAGGGCAACTCTGAAACAACGGCGAAGCATACAGCACTATAGCGGGATGTTTCATAAGTTCCAACCGGCCAAACTTCGTGATTTGCGTATAGCCGGGTTTGAAACCGGCTCACTTTTTTTGCGCCAATCCGGTAAGATGAACGGCGGAGGAACCATGTCCCTGAACTGGCCTGAAATCAACCTGATCCTTTCGGAGCTTGAACTTCCGGGCTGCCAGATACAGAAGGCGGTACAGAGCGCCTATGACGTCATCGGCCTCAAGGTTCACGGCAGGGGGCGGACCCGGCAGCTCCTTGTCTGTTTAAGCCCCGGCGCGTGCCGCTTCCACGAAACATTCCGCCCCTTTCCCAAGACCGGCAAACCCCTGCGGTTCGCCGAATTCCTCAATTCCCGGATTGTCAACGGCTGGATAACCGAGGCGGAGCAATTGGGGGACAACCGCGTCATCCGGCTCCTGGTGCGGCAGGGAAGCCGCCAGTACCGGCTCTACCTGCGGCTCTGGTCAAACGCGGCAAACTTCATCGTAACCGATGAGGACGGCGCAATTCTTGACGCCATGCGGCGGCTTCCCAAACGGGGAGAAACCACCGGGGGCCGGTACCGGCCGGGAGATACGCCCCCCCAGCCGGGGCCGCCGCGAGAATATGCCCTTCGGGACCTGCCGGGGGAAAAATCGTTCAACGAAAAGATCGACGACTGGTACGCGGAACACGGGGGGGCCCTGTCCCTGGATAAACTACGGGAACAGGCCCGCCGGAACTTTGAGGGCAGCATGGGGCGGCTTGCCGCGTCGCTGGAAAAACTTAAGGTTCGGGAAGCGGAATTTATCAACGCGGACCGCCTTCGGGAATACGGAGACATCATCCTCGCCAACGCCGGATCGATTAAGGCCGGGGATCAATGGTTCGAGGGGGATAATTTCTACGGCGGGGGGACCATACGGATCCGGCTGGACCCGGAAAAAAGCCCCGCCGCCCAGGCGGAAACCTATTACGGCCAGTACCGGAAGGCGAAGACCGGGCTGGCGGGAATCCGCGAAGACATCGACGCGGGGGAACAGGAACTGGTGCGGCTGGAAAAAAATCTCGCCGCCCTCCTTGAAGAAACCAACCCGCTGGTCCTGCAAAAACTCCTCAGAACCGGGGTCCCGAAAAGCGGCGGAACCGGCGGCGCGGCGGCCAAAAAACGGCCGGGCCTTTCCTTCAGCCGGAACGGCTGGCTCATCATCGTGGGAAGGGACGCGGCGGAAAACGACGAACTGCTCCGGCGGCACGTCAAGGGAAACGACCTCTGGCTCCATGCCCGCGACTTTCCCGGTTCCTACGTCTTCATCAAACAGCGGCCGGGTAAAACCGTGCCCCTGGACATACTCCTTGACGCGGGAAACCTGGCGATCTTCTATTCCAAAGGGCGGAACAACGGCGAAGGCGATCTTTTTTACACCCCCGCCAAATACCTCCGCCGGGCCAGGAACGGCCCCAAAGGCCTGGTCCTGCCCACCCAGGAAAAAAACCTCCATATCAAGGTCGAAGAGAAACGGCTCAGAGAGCTGGAGAACTGCCGGATAGAAAAATAATTCTTGCATACCGCGGGCCGGGAGCCTAGACTTATTCTATGGAGGAAACGATTTTAATCGCGGAAAAAGTCCGCTCTCCCATGGTGGGAGGAATGTTTTATCCTGAAGATGATACCGAAGCCCGGGCCCGGATTTCCGGTTTCGGGGTGAAACGGAAAACCGGCGGCCACGCCGGGGCGATTGTCGCGCCCCACGGCGCCTGGGATATTTCGGGGAAAATCGCGGGAGACGCATTTTTCGCCGCGGGCGGCCGGTTCAGCCCCGGCGGCGGCGCCGG
The DNA here is from genome assembly GCA_031266635.1 of Treponema sp. Classification (GTDB taxonomy): domain Bacteria; phylum Spirochaetota; class Spirochaetia; order Treponematales; family Breznakiellaceae; genus JAISAN01. Next base: position 16,579 of record JAISAN010000052.1, read on the forward strand.
AGTTTCCCGGGTGGTGGCGCTGGGGCCCATCCACGGCGCCGTCGGACCCGGCGTCTTTCTTTCCGATTCCGATTATTTTGAAACGCCCCTGGGCAGACTCCCGGTCGACCTGCGCATGGGCGATGAAATCCTCTCCCGCGATTCCCGCTTTGAACTGAACGACATTCCCCACCTGCGGGAACATTCCCTTGAGGTACTGCTCCCCTTCATCAAATATTGTTTTCCCGAAACCTCAATCGTTCCCATCCTCATGGGCGGCTCACAGCCCGCCCTGATCTCCGCGCTGGCCGCGGTACTGCGCACGGTTTTTGAACCCCTCATGAGCGATACCCTCCTGGTGGTCTCCTGTAACCTGTCGGTGAACAACGACGCGGGCCGTGCCAAAACCCAGGCGGAAGC
>JAISAN010000117.1 GCA_031266635.1 Treponema sp.
GCCAGCACGTCTTTCCGCAGGGCGTTGACGGTTTCCCGGGCGATGATCTGGCTGCCTATGGCCCCCTGAATGGGAATCTTGAACTGCTGGCGGGGGATCTCGTCCCGCAGGCGCTCGCAAACTTTCCGGGCCCGGTCGTATGCGCCGCCCTGGAAGACCAATTGGGAAAGGGCGTCCACCGCCTTTCCGTTAAGGAGGATGTCCATCTTCGCCAGTTCCGTGGGTTTGTAATCGGTAATGTCGTAATCAAAAGAGGCGTAACCCCGGCTGATGCTTTTCAGGCGGTCATAAAAATCGAACAGCACTTCCGAAAGGGGCATATCGTATACCAGCTCCACCCGCTTTTCATCCAGATAGGTCATGTTGGTTTGGACTCCCCGTTTTTCCATGCAGAGGGTCATAATGTTTCCCAGGTAGGCCACGGGGCTTATGATCGAGGCGCGGATATAGGGCTCCTCGGCCCCTTCGATTTTTCCCTCGTCGGGATAGTCCATGGGATTGTCTACCAGGATCGCTTCCCCGCTGCGCAGGCGCACTTTGTACTTGACCGAAGGGGCGGTAAAGATCACCGACTGATCAAATTCCCGCTCCAGCCGTTCCTGTATTACCTCCAGGTGGAGGAGTCCCAAAAAGCCGCAGCGGAACCCGAAGCCCAGAGCGGCGGAAGAATCTTTTTCGTAGACCAGGGAGGCGTCGTTGAGTTTGAGTTTTTCGAGGCTCGTTTTCAGTTCTTCGTAATCGTTGGAGTCCACGGGGTAAATCGAGGAGAAGACCACGGGCTTTACTTCCCGGAAACCGGGGAGGGGTTTATCGCAGGGGGCCGCCGCGCCGGTGAGGGTGTCCCCCACCCGCACGTCGCCGACGGTTTTGATTCCCGCGATAATGTAGCCCACGTCCCCGGCGGAAAGCCCGTCATTTTCGATGAGGGCCAGTTTGAAAAAGCCTGTGGTCTCCACCTCGTACACGGAGCCCGACGACATGAACACGGCCTTCATCCCTTTTTTGATCCGTCCGTCGAAGACCCGCAGGTGTACCACCACCCCCCGGTAGGGGTCGTAATGGCAGTCGAAGATCAGGGCCCGCAGGGGGGCCTCAACGCTCCCCGATGGCGGGGGGATCCGTTTGACAATGGCCTCGAAAAGTTCATCCACCCCTGTGCCCTGGCGGGCGGAAACCAGGAGCGCGTCCTCCGCGTCCAGCCCCAAGTCTTTTTCGATCTGCTTTCTTGTCCCCGGCACATCCGCGGCGGCCATGTCGATCTTGTTGATCACCGGCACAATTTCAAGATTATGCTCCAGGGCCAGGTACATATTGGACAGGGTCTGGGCCTGGACCCCCTGGGTGGCGTCCACCAGCAGCAGGGCCCCCTCGCAGGAATTGATCGCCCGGGACACTTCGTAGCTGAAATCCACGTGCCCCGGCGTGTCCACCAGGTTGAGTTCGTATTCACCGCCGTCCGCGGCGGTATAGGGAATCGTTACCGCCTGGCTTTTGATAGTGATCCCCCGCTCCCGTTCAATGTCCATGTTGTCGAGGATCTGATCCTGAAAGTTCCGGTCTTCCACCAGGTGGGCTTTCTGGATAAGCCGGTCCGCCAGGGTCGATTTGCCGTGATCGATGTGGGCAATGATACAAAAATTACGGATACAGGAAATATCTGCCATTAAGAGGACTATACCGGAAAAACCGCCCGTCCACAAGGAGAAACGGCGGGAAGCTCAAGCCGCTTTCAAAATCTGATATTTTGAAACCACCTGAGGCTGTTCCAAAACTTCAGTTTTTGGAACAGCAACCTTAGATTTATGAGGTTGTTTCAAAACCAACCGGTTTTGGAACAACCTCACCGCACTCAGGTAAATTCTTTTACGATCTGTATATACCGCTGGGTGTAATTGGGGAGATAGATCCCTTTCCGGTAGGCGGCCACAAAACTGGTCATCGTATTTGGGGAACCCACGGAAAAACAGGCCGGCTTTTCTTTCAGGGCGATATGGCGGAGGTGGGTTTCGCTCACAAAGGTTACGCCGTAACCGCTGGCCGCAAGCTCCACGGAGGCCAGGATGTTGCGGATTTCCAGCGATACCAGGGGTTCAAAATTCATCGCCCGGAAGAGCAGGTCTGTAATCCGGCGGGTCCGCTGATCCGGGAGCTGCATGATAAACGCCTCATCCCTGAGTTCCCGCAGATCGATCCACGGATAGGTACATTCGGCCTTTGTGATTCCCGCACCCGCCAGCGGATGGGCCGGACTCATCACCAGGACAATTTCTTCTTCTTTGATAATATCGTAGGTTAGATCGGGATGGCGGATCGGCAGGGCGAAAAAAGCCAGATCGATTTCTCCTTCCAGAATCATGCCCTCAAGAATATCCGAATTCGCCTCTTTGACCGTTACCTTGACCTGGGGAAATTCTCGCCGGAACACCGGCAGGGTACAGGGGAGCATATAGGTGCCCCGCATGATGGGGAAAGCTATTTTCAGTTCGCCGATGTTCTGCTTGATAATATCCGACAATTCCTGATCGAGTTCCCGCTTCATGCCCAGTATGGCCCTGGCCTTTTCCACATACCGCTCCCCCGCATAGGTGAGGAGAAATCTATTCCCCAAGCGGCGAAAGATGGGCTGCCCCAGGCTGTTTTCCAGATTCTGGACGAATTTGCTCAACGTGGGCTGGGATACAAAAACCTCTTCGGAGGCGCGGGTAATGTTCTGTAGTTTAGCAATGGAAACAATATACTGAAGCTCCCGAAAATCCATACCGCCTCCTTAATTATGCGCTACAACTATAAAAAGTATTCAAAAAATGAATTGGACTTATAGTTGTCTCCCCGGCTAAGATACTATGTAACAAAAATAATGGCAAGGAGCGTAAAATAAATGCGGACACTTTTTTTCAGTCATTTTTGCGCTCAAGAAGGTTTTCATTCTCCGGGCGGCTTAGGTTCTCTCAACAAAAGTAAATGCGGGAACCCTGCGCAAAGAAACGCGGCGGCAACTTTCCGCGGGCCGGGCCGGTATGTTCTTCTCCCGTTGGTAATGACCCCCCCCCCCCCCCCCCGATAATTTTACCAAGAAAGTAACTTCCCCCGCCGGAGAGAACCGGGATCGTTCCCGTTTCCCGGCGCGATATTTCCCGAAAGTCAAAACCAAATGTACCGCTAAAAATTCAAAAACGCATCCAGCGTGTGTCCCTGCCCTTTGGAACAAGCATCTCAATGCAGGACCAGTTTGGTCTGATAAAATTTTATTCAGGAGGAAAATATGAAAAAAATTATGTGTCTCGCGGCGGTGTTTTCTTTTTGCGCGGCCCTGGCGGTTTCCGCAAAACCGGCGGCGGACTCCCCGCCCCCTTCCGGCCCCGGCCCGCTGGTAACAGG
>JAISAN010000006.1 GCA_031266635.1 Treponema sp.
AAATCTTTCAGGTTTTCCGTTACTCCCGCGAAACCGCCGGCATGGACGAAGCCGAAAACCATCACCAGGATCAGGGCGCCAATCATCAGGAAGCCCTGGATCAGGTCGGTCATGCTTTCCGCCAGGAAGCCTCCCAGGAGGGTGTAGAGGGTAACCAGCACCGCCCCCAGGATCACCATGGCGGTAAAGTAATCTTCCGCGCCAAAAACATAGCCGAAGAGTTTGCCGAAGGCGACAAACTGGGAACTGGCATAAATCGAGAAGAACACGATGATGATCAGGGCGGCAATGGCGGTAAGGATACGGCGCTTGTCATGGAAGCGCTTGCTGAAAAAATCGGGCAGGGTGATGGCGTTATCGGCGATCTGCGAATAGGAACGCAGCCGTTTGGCCACCACGGCCCAGTTGACCCAGGTGCCGATGAAGAGGCCCAGGGCGGTCCAGAAGGCCTCCCCCAGGCCGGTAAAGTAGGCAACGCCGGGCAGGCCCATGAGGAGCCAGCCGGACATATCCGAAGCCTCGGCGCTCATGGCGGCTACCCAGGGGCCGAGCCCCCGTTTCCCCAGGAAATATTCCTCGGGGTTGCTGTTGCTCCGCCGGGCGTACCAAAGCCCGATGGCGATCATCACCAGAAGGTAGGCCCCCATCCCAATGAGGGTTTGCGTGATTGCGACAGACATAGTTCCTCCTTATGAACATTGAAAAAAATTTCGTTTCAGCGTATTCTAATGGGAAAGAAAGGGAAAAGGCAATGGGACGGATAAAAAGCGCGCTGGAAATAGCGCTGGAACGGACCGGTTCGGTCAAAAGCGACAAGGCCAGCATAGAACAATACGACGCGAAACAGCGGGGGAAAAAGCTGGCCAACGAATTTCTCGGCAATCCGGATATGCGGCTTGAGGATGAATTCAAAAAAACAGCGAAGGATCATCTGGCCAGTCTCAAGCAGGGGCTTTTCGATGTGCTGGTTTCCCAGATCAACCTTCCCTCGACGCCGGAGGACGCCAAGCGGATTGAAGCGGCGGGCAAGGGGCTCCAGGCGGTGATTAACAACAGCCGTTTTACCGCCCTCTACAAACAGCTTGTCCAGGCCGTTTCCCAGTATCTGGATCAGGCCGCCCAGTATGAAGAGGCGATCAAGCGCCAATACGCCCCCAAACTCCGCCAGAAGGAGGAGGAGCTTTCCCGCCGTATGGGCCGGGAAGTCCGGCTCGATCCCTTCCAGGACCCCGAATTTATCGCCTTCTTCAACCAGAACATCAACGCCCTCAGGGGGAATTACGAGGCCGCCCTGGATCAGGTCAGGGAGGAGGCGGTACGGCTGTTTGCGGCTTCCCTGTCCTGAGCAGCGTTTCGATAAACCGGACTGTTTCCCGGCCGTCTTCCCCGGTGCACAGGGGTTTCCGGCCTTCCCGGATGGCGAGGCAGAAGTCCTCGATCTGCCGGGTGAAAAAATACACCGTGGGGTCGATGGTCTTAAAAAAGGCTTCATCTTCCGCCCGGCAGGTCTCCAGCAATTCCTTTTCGCCGGGGATGGTCCAGAGGTCGTTCAGGGGCGGTTCGGCCATACCGCTCATCCCGGCGACAAACATGGCCCCCCCATCGGTTTGAACTCCCACCGACCAGGCGGCGTCCCCGTGGATGTGCACCTTGGCGTAGATCCCCGGTTTCTGGGAATTGCTCACCAGCACTGAACCAAGCCCGCCGTTTTTGAACCGCACCGCCGCTACGGCGCTGTCCTCAACCTCAATGTAGGGGTGGTTCACATTGTCCCAAAAGCCCTGTACTTCCTCACTGGGCCCCATGAACCAGTGCATCAGGTCGATCTGATGGGGCGCCTGGTTGATCAGGATGCCGCCCCCTTCGGTTTCCCATGTGCCCCGCCAGGGATCGCTGTCGTAATACGCCTTGTCCCGCCAGCCCAGGATCGTAAGCTGGGCGAGGACGGGCTTTCCGATTTTTCCCTCGTCAATGGCGGCCCGGATCCGCTGGCAGGCGGGAAACCAGCGGCGCTGGGAGACCACGGAGAGGATTTTCCCCCCGCCGGCGGCGGCGGTGATCATGTCGTCGCACTGGAGCGTGGTCAGGGCCATGGGTTTTTCTACCAGCACATGGGCCCCGGCGCGGAGGGACGCCATTACATGGTCATGGTGCCGGGGATGGGGGGTGGAAACGATAAGGGCCTCCACCCGGTCCTGGCGGACCATCTCGTCCGGCTCATCCCGTGACGCGATCCCCCACTGGGCGGCAAAAGCGTTGCGCCGTTCCCGGTTCCTGCCGCAGACCGCTACCAGTTCCCCCGTACCGGAATCCCTGACCGCCTGGGCGTGAAGCCGGGCCGCCTTACCATACCCGTAGAGACCGATGCGGACCTTTTCTTTCATGGGATCAGCACCACTTTGAGCAGATCATCCTCCCGGTTATAGAGCTTGTCAAACCACATCTGCCCCTCGCTCAGGGGGGCCGTTCTGCTGATCAGGGAGCGGGCGTCGATCTTTTTCCGGGCCATCAGGTCCAGAACGATGGGATATTCCCCGGCAATGGCGCAGGAACCGAGGAGACTTATCTGGCGGGAAACCACGCTTTGCAGGGGCAGTTCTATGGCGGGGCTCACGTTACCGATAAGGGTGATCGAGCCTCCTTTTCTGACAATGGAAACGGCAGTCCGTATGGGCGCGGCGGCCCCCACCGCCTCAAAGACCCGGTCTATGCCCCGGCCGCCGCTCAGATCCCGGATTTTTTCCGGCAGACCCGCATCCCCAGGGTCCAGGGCCGTATCGGCGCCGGCGGAAAGGCCCGCCCGCCGCCGCGCCGGGTTTGTATCCAGGGCAATGATCTTCCCCGCCATTGACGCCCGGAGGATCTGGATGAGCAAAAGGCCCACAGGCCCCGCGCCAACCACCGCCGCGGTTTCATTCAGGGTGATGGGCGTGATCCGCAGGGCATGGGCCGCTACCCCCGCCGGTTCGGCGATAGAGGCTTCCTCAAAAGACAGATCCCCGGGCAGGTGATAACAGATATGATCCGGCACCACAACATATTCGGCAAAAGCCCCGTCCCGGCGGTACTCATCACAGGAGACCCCCAGCACCACCCGGTGATCGCAGAGGTTCACCTGGCCGGTCTGGCAAAAATAACAAGCGCCGCAATAAATCGTGGAATCAAAGACGATCCGGTCTCCCGCATGAAAGCGCTTTACATCCCCGCCGGTTTCGACCACCTCCCCCGCGGCCTCATGCCCCATGATGATCGGCGGTTTCCGCCGGCCCGTGGAACCGTCAAACCCGTGGACATCGGAACCGCAAATCGCCGCCGCCTTCACCTTCACCAGAACATCATGGGATGATGAAATCGCCGGGTCCGGCGCTCCGGTAAAGCGGAGTTTTTTATATTCTTCCATTAATAAAACGTTCATGTTTCTTCCCCTTTTCAATCTTAACTCCGGCAGCTAAAAAAATGAAGGGTATTTCCAAAAAGCCGCTGAGGTTGTTCCAAAACCCGGCCCACTTTTCCACCTGAAATATACGGTTACTCACTTGACAAAAAATAAAAAACCCAATAAATTAATGAATACATTCCCCTGTAGCTCAGCTGGCAGAGCAAGTGGCTGTTAACCACTGGGTCCGTGGTTCGAACCCGCGCGGGGGAGTCCCCAATAAGCGCCCCGTCAAGGGGCGTTTTTTTTGATAACGCGGCGCGGACCGGCGCACAAAAAATTCCCCAATCCGCAACAAATGCGGGCTGGCTTTAGACAGCCCGGCGCGCCGTCCCAAACAAGCGCCCCGTCAAGGGGCGTTTATTTTAAAAATGCGGCGCGGACCGGCGCACAAAAAAGCCCCCGGTCCCACAGCAAATGCGGGTTGGCTTTAGACAGCCCAGCGCGCCGTCCCAAATAAGCGCCCCGTCAAGGGGCGTTTTTTTTGATAATGTGGCGCGGACCGGCGCACAAAAAAGTCCACAGTCCACAGCAAATGCGGGCTGGCTTTAGACAGCCCGGCGCGCCGTCCCCAATAAGCGCCCCGTCAAGGGGCGTTTTTTTTGATAATGCGGCGCGGACCGGCGCACAAAAAATTCCCCGGTCCGCAGCAAATGCGGGCTGGCTTTAGACAGCCCGGCGCGCCGTCCCAAACAAGCGCCCCGTCAAGGGGCGTTTTTTTTGATAATGCGGCGTGGACCGGCGCACAAAAAATTCCCCGGTCCACAGCAAATGCGGGCTGGCTTTAGACAGCCCGGCGCGCCGTCCCAAATAAGCGCCCCGTTAAGGGGCGTTTTTTTTTGATAATGTGGCACGGACCGGCGCACAAAAAATTCCCCTAGTCCGCAGCAAATGCGGGCTGGCTTTAGACAGCCCAGCGCGCCGCTGTACAAACATACTGCGGGTTCCTTTGAAACCTGTTATACTGGCGTCTTCATGGCAATAGGTGAAATATGTACCCTGCAAATTGAGGAAATCACCGCCGGGGGCGCGGGGCTGGGCCGCCGGGAGGGGCAGCCGGTTTTTGTTGACCGGACCGCGCCGGGAGATACCGCCGCCGTCCGGATCACCGAAGAACACCGGGA
>JAISAN010000132.1 GCA_031266635.1 Treponema sp.
TTCCATTAAAAAACGCAGTTTTGCAAGGCTTTAGCCTGAAAAACTGCAAGACTTGTGAAATAACCAACCGGGTTATTGAACAAGTCTAATCATTACTTGGGCCGTTAGCTCAGTAGGTAGAGCATCGCCCTTTTAAGGCGGTGGTCGGAGGTTCGAATCCTGCACGGCTCATATAACTGCTTATCCGGTAAGGAATTACGGATAGGCAGTTTTTTTTGTCTTTAGGTGTGGACCGCGCTCTTATCGTGTAGTATCCCGAAAAATTTTGATGAGTTGATAAGCTCCGGAAAACGACAACCGCGGGGATTAAAAGCTTTTCCCGTTGCCGAAAATCGCCGGATCGGGTAATCTGTAGCCTATGATACCTATCGCTTTTACCGGCGGCGGAACCGGCGGGCATATCTATCCCGGCCTGGCGGTTGCGGCGTATCTGCGGCATAATCAGGAATACCGGATATTCTGGATAGGTTCCCGGACCGGTATGGACCGGGCTCTGGTGGAAGGGGCGGGGCTGGAATTTTTCGGCGTTCCCTCCGGCAGGCTGCGGCGGTATGTATCCCTAAAAACAGTTCCTGATTTTTTCAGGATTGTGCTGGGTTTTTTTGCCGCCCGGAAGATTCTTAAAAAGGAGCGGCCCGTTCTTATTTTTTCCAAAGGAGGTTTTGTCAGCGTTCCCCCCTGCGCCGCCGCCGCTTCCCTGGGTATTCCGGTATTTACCCATGAATCGGATTACAGCCCCGGCCTGGCCACAAAAATCAACGCCTGGTTTACCCGCCGGGGCGGGGGGATGATTTTTATCGCCTATAAAGATACGGCAGCCTTTTTTCCCCCCGCTTCACGGGTGCGGGTAACCGGTAATCCGGTACGGCCCGAATTCCGTTCCGCCGATCCGGAGCGGGGGAGGGCCTTTCTCGGCCTGGGCGGGAAGGACCGGATCCTGCTTGTGCTGGGGGGGAGTCAGGGGGCCGGGGAGATTAACGATCTGGTTTGGAAAAGCCGGGAAGAACTTGCCCAATGGTATACGGTGGTTCATCAAACCGGGCCGGGGAAAGCGGAAGGCCAAAAGGCCGGAAACCGCTATCTCCCGTATCCGTATATTCACGAAGAGCTGCCCCACATACTGGCGGCGGCAGAGTTGGTTCTGGGGCGGAGCGGCGCGGGGACCGTCTGGGAAAGCGCCGCCGCCGGAGTTCCTATGGTGTTGATTCCCCTTAGGGGATCGGGCACCCGGGGAGATCAGGTGGAAAACGCCCGTTTTTTTGAAAAGGCCGGCGCGGCCCTGGTTTTGACCGGGGAGCTTAAGCCCCAGGATCTGACGGCGGCTGTCGCTTCCATTGCGGAAGATAAAATAAAACGAGAAAATATGGCCGCCGCTTCCCGGCGGATTGGCGAATTAGACGGAGCCGCCCTGGTAGCAGGCTTTATTCATTCATTTATAGGAGAAAATACATGAACAGTTTTGCGGTGATCGATATTATTTTTGTAGTCCTTGCCATTATTCTGGCCGTCCGTTGTTACCTCCGGGGCTTCCTCGGTGAGGTCATGTCTATGGGCGCCTTTGTTTTGGGAGTTTTGGCGGCCCTCTTTTTTTACGAAAACGGCGGGGAATTTATCAGGAAAAAATTTATGCCCGATATGGAGATAATCCCCAAGATACTGGCGTTTATCGCCCTGTTCCTGATTGTGTTTCTCCTGGTCAAGATTCTGGGCTCGATCCTGAAAGAAATTATTGAGGGAATAAAGCTCGGCGGGGCCGACAAGGTTTTGGGAGCTGTTTTCGGTCTGGTAGAGGGGATCATTGTGATCAGTTTGATCCTCTTCGTTTTGAGTATTCAGCCCCTTTTTAATCCGGAGTCGATGCTCGACAAAAGCGTGTTTGCCAAGATTCTGCTGCCGCATATCACGGGGTGGGAAAGCGCCGCCGAATCATTCACCGGAGTTTTGGACGTACTGACAAAACCCCATGTTTGAAAATGTCCTGGGGCAGCCCGCGGTTGATCAGATCCGGGAGGATATACAATCGGGCCGTCTGGCGCCTTCCATGTTGTTTTTCGGCCCCCCCGCTTCGGGGAAAGGAACCGCCGCCCTGGAATTGGCCCGGGCGCTGTCCTGCGAAAATACCGGAAGCCCCGCGCCCTGGAACTGTACCTGTTCTTCTTGTACGTTCCACCGTTTCCTTGCCAGTCTTGATCTGCTGATCCTGGGGCCCCGCTCCTTTGCGCCGGAGATCTCCGCCGCCAGGGCGGCGTTCCTGCGGGAACCCGGCAGCGCCGCCGCGTCAATGTTATTTGTCCGGTCCGTGCGAAAATTGCTGGCCCGTTTTTCCCCGGTTCTCATGGAAGATGATCCCAAGCTGGGAAAGCTAAGTCCCCTGCTGGCATCCCTGGAAGATGATATGAACGATCTGGAACTGGCCCTCCGGGACGGAAAGCCGGATATTGAAAAAATCAGCGATTCGGTCGTCAAAAATGCCTTCAAACTGGAAACTGATGGGGTAGGGGATCATATCCCTATTGGCCGGGTCCGGCGGGCGGCGTACTGGAGCCATCTGGCGCCCTCGGGCCGGCGGAAGACGCTCCTTATCGAAAACGCGGACCGTATGCAGGAGAGCGCCCGGAATTCCCTGCTCAAGATACTGGAAGAGCCCCCGGAGACCCTGACCATCATATTGACCTCCCTCCGGCGGGAGGCCATCCTTCCGACGATCCTTTCCCGGCTGCGGCCCTACCGCTTTTTGCGGCGGGACGCCCCGGTTGAGGAAGAGGTGATCCGCCGGGTTTTCCGTGGTTCCCTGCCGGAACAGGGCCGGATGGAGGCGGGGGGGCTGATCAGCGCATATCTGGATTCTTTTCTGCCCCTTTCCGGGGACAAGCTCTATGCCCTGGCGGCGTTTTTTACCGCCGGTCTTGCCCGGACTACCGCCCATAGTCTGCGGAAACGGGGAATTTCGGCCCTTCCCGAAGAACTGGTCCATCTGGGACAATACGCCGCCCGGATTGCCGAAAAAGACGGTCTTGGCCGTTCAGAGGATATCCGGGAAATTGCCCCCCAAATTCTTGCGGCCACCGGGAATTTTGAAGCCCGCTCGTTTCCCCGGTTTTTGAACGCCCTTCTTTCCCTGGTTTCCGCGGCTTTTCGGGAGGGGCCTGGCAAACCGGGTTTTATCGCGTATATTGAAATATGGAGGAAAAATACCGGAGAAGCGGACGCGGCGGCGGGAACCTGGAATCAGAGTCCCGGCCTTGCCCTGGAAAGGCTTTTTTTCGGTCTCAGGGGTGATATGGTTTCCGTTGTTTTGGGAATTTCATTGGAACGGGTATGAGGGATTTTTACAAAAGAGCTTTAAAAAAACTTAATAAACTGACCGATGAGCAAAGCAAAACCCTGCTGGTTGCCGCCGCCGCCGAAGTTGATCGCCTGGAGACGGTTATGGACTCCCTGGCCGATGGTATTCTGGTCTGCGATACCAAATACAATCTGGTGATGGTCAATAAATATGCCGAACGTTTCCTGCCCATGAGTTATTCGGAGCCGGGTAACGGCCCCCTGTGGCAGATGGTACGGGATGAACGGATCGCGGATTTTTTGGAACGCACCCTTTCCGGCGGCGACCGGGTAGAGGAGCGGGAATTTGACATTGAAGTTAAAGATATTAACCGGCTTCTTTCCATCAGCGTCCTGCCCCTGGTTCAGGAACACCAGGTAACCGGTTCCCTGATTTATATCGAAGACATTACGGAAAAACGGGGCCGGGAAGCCCGGCTCAGGCGGGCGGAAAACCTGGCGAGTCTCACCACGCTGGCCGCCGGGGTGGCCCACGAAATAAAAAACCCCCTGGGGTCTATTTCCATTCACATCCAGCTTATGAAGAAGGCCATAGACAAGAACCGGGAACTCTTCGTTAATGCCCACCCCGGCGGAACGGACAGCATCGGCCAGGAGCCGGTTCCCTATTTTGATCTCCTGGACAAATATATCGCCGTGGTAAACGAAGAGGTTGACCGGCTGAATCATATTGTGGTGGATTTTCTTTTCGCTGTCCGTCCTATGGACGTGGAACTCCGGGAGGGGGACATTAACGCCCTTATCACCGAACTGGTTGAATTTGTCTGGTATGAACTTGAACAAAACCACATCGAATGTGTACTGGAACTGGAAAAAGATATTCCCCTGATCCTCTTTGATGAACGGTACATGAAACAGGCCCTGCTCAACCTGATTAAAAACGCCCAGTCCGCCATGCCCGAGGGGGGGAGCCTGAAAATAAAAACTGAAAAAACCGATATGAATATTCTTATCAATGTTTTTGATACCGGAGTAGGTATCAGCGAAGAAAATCTCTCCAAAATTTTCGAGCCCTTTTTTACCACCCGGGAAACCGGTTCCGGCCTGGGCCTGACCCTGGTATTCAAGATTATTCGGGAACATGAGGGAGAAATTTCCGTCAAGTCCCGGATGGGAGCGGGGACCTGTTTTACCATCACCCTGCCCATGCCGCAAAAAGACCGGCGGCTCATCACGTACGGCGGCGCGGGAACGGACGCGGACGCCGCGGACGGAGGCCGCCGGTGAAATTTAAACTCCTCGTGGCGGATGACGAAAAAAACATCCGGGAAGGGCTTGCGGCCGCTCTGGAAATGGACGGCTATGAGGTGGTAACCGCCGCCGACGGCACCGAGGGCTGGAAACGTTTCGGCAAAGGCGATATTGACCTGGTGGTCAGCGACCTTCGAATGCCCGGCATGAGCGGGGAAGAATTTATGCGCCGCATCGGAGCGGAAGCGCCGGGAATTCCCGTGATCATCCTGACCGGGCATGGTACGGTGGAAAACGCGGTGTCGGCCATGCGGGACGGGGCTTACGATTTCCTCACCAAACCGGTCAATCTGGATCGGCTTTCCCTCTTGGTTAAACGGGCCCTGGCAAACCGGGAACTGGCGCTTACCCACCGGCGGATGGAAGAAGAGCTGGAGCACCAGAAACAGTTTGAGACGATTATTGGCACCAGCGCCCCCATGCGGCGGGTATTTGATACCATCAGCCGGGCGGCTCCCACCAGGGCCTCGATTCTTATTACCGGGGAATCCGGGGTGGGGAAGGAACTGGTGGCCGACGCCATCCATGAACTGTCCCCCCGGAAAGGCAAAGCTCTGGTGAAGGTTCACTGCGCGGCCCTGGCGGCAAGCCTTTTGGAGAGCGAACTCTTTGGCCATGAGAAAGGTGCCTTTACCGGGGCGGTGTCCCGTCAGCGGGGCCGTTTTGAACTGGCCCATGAAGGAACACTTTTCCTTGATGAGATTGGCGAAATTGATCAAAATATCCAGATTAAACTTCTTCGGGTCCTCCAGGAAAAGAAATTTGAACGGGTCGGGGGGGAAGAAACCGTGGAGACCGATGTCCGGATCGTGGCGGCCACCAACAAGGATCTTAAAGCGGAGATCGAAAAGGGAAATTTCAGGGAGGACCTCTATTATCGTCTCAATGTGGTCAATATCCTGGTTCCCCCCCTGCGGGAACGGAAGGATGATATTCCGCTCCTTATCGCTTCGTTCCTCAAAGAGTTCGCCCAGGAAAACGGCAAAACCGTGGACGGGATTAACGAAAAGGCCCGGTCAAGCCTCTACGCATACGACTGGCCCGGCAATGTCCGGGAACTGCGGAACTGCGTTGAAAGCGCCGTAGTCATGGCCAAGTCCCATGTGATCACCGAGGACGATCTTCCCCCCACTTTACGGCAGGGGAGTGATGAGGGCTGGATTCGTATTCCCCTGGGCGCCAGTCTTGACGAGTCGGAGCGGATTATTATCCGGGATACCCTCTCGTTCCTCAAAGGCAACAAAAGTAAAACCGCCGAGACCCTGGGCATCGGCAGAAAAACCCTGCACCGGAAACTGGCGGACCGGGGAGCGGCTGATGACGATGAAGAATGAACCCCATCACGGGGCTGCCGGAAAAACTTCCGGGGCAGCCCCCGTAAACCCGCTACGTCAGTTCCACCGTTACTACCGACATGGGGGGAATTCTCGCGTCAAGGCACGAGCCGCTAATTGACGCGCCGTTGAAATCTTTTACCCCCACCAGATCCGGTTTATCAAAGGTGTTGTGATCCCGCATGTTTTCCGATGTAACAATTTTCCCTCTTACCCGCAGCGATGGACTGAGCGTTAGGCCCCGCGGTTCTATCTTTACCGTCTGTTCATTTTTCAAATCAACATTGGTAAGAGAAATATGAATTTTCCCTTCATTGTCCTCCGAAGCGCTGGCGCTGATAAGGGGCGTGTTATTGACGCTGTCGCTTTCCACATAAACCGGCAGCTTTACCCCGTCCTGGTGAACTTTGTACAGGTCAAATACATGATAGGTTGGCGTGAGGATCATTTTTGAGCCTTCAGTAAGAATTACCGCCTGGAGTACGTTGATGGTCTGGGCGATATTTGCCATAAAAACCCGTTCGGCGTAGTTGTTAAAAATGTTTAAGTGAATACCCGCTGCCAGCGCGTCCCGCAGGCTGTTCTGCTGGTAAAGGAAGCCGGGGTTGGTTCCCGGTTCCACATCAAACCAGGTGCCCCATTCGTCAACAATAAGGCCAACCCTGCGGCCCGGATCGAATTCGTCCATGACGGCGCCATGTTTTCGTACCGCCTCGTCCATACGCGCGGCTTTTCGCATGGTGATATACCATTCGGCCTCATTAAATTCCGTGGCGGACCCTTTATGTCTCCAGTCTCCGCCCGGAACGGTGTAATAATGCAGGGAAAGCCCGTCCATGTAGCGGCAGGCTTTTTCCATCAGCACCCTGGTCCAGTCGTAATTAAAATCGCTGGCGCCGCAGGCGATTTTGTATGGCTGGACGCTTCCGTATTTCCGGGTGTAACAACTGTAACGGCGGTAGTTGTCGGCGTAGAACTCCGGCGTCATATTGCCGCCGCCGCCCCAGTTTTCGTTGCCGATGCCCCAGAAACGTACCGGCCAGGGCGCGGTGCGGCCGTTTTTTTTGCGGAGTTCCGTCATGGGGCTTACGCCGCCGGAGTTGCAGTATTCCACCCATTGGGAAAGTTCCTGCACCGTACCCGAACCTACATTGCCGCAGATATAGGGTTCGCAGCGGGGGCCTGCGGGCTCTGAAAGTTGTTCGCAGAGATCAAGAAATTCATGGGTGCCGAAACTGTTGTCTTCGGTAAGGCCGCCCCAGTTGGTGTTGATCATTTTTGGCCGTTCCGGGCGCGGCCCGATACCGTCTTTCCAGTGGTATTCATCGGCAAAACAACCGCCCGGCCACCGGAGGTTGGGAATCCGTATGTTTTTCAGGGCCGC
>JAISAN010000010.1 GCA_031266635.1 Treponema sp.
GCTGAATTGACAGGGCCTGCTCTTGGGAGTAGCATATCAATAAGGAGTTTATGTGGCAAAAGAAGAAGCTATAGAAGTTGAAGGGGTCGTCCGGGAAGCCCTGCCCAATACCATGTTCCGGGTGGAACTTGATAATCAGAACGGACACCTTATTCTCGCCCACCTTTCCGGTAAGATGCGCAAGCATTACATTCGTATTGTCCCCGGTGACCGGGTACGGATCGCCCTTTCCCCCTACGATTTAAGCCGGGGAAGAATCATATACCGGGAGCGCTAAAGGGTTTATCCTTTAACAAAACCCAGGTTGTCCCGGAACCGCCGGAAACGGCGCTTCCGTGGCCGCTTTCCCCCGCAAAGGGGCAGCGTTCAATGAATTCCCGGACAGTCCGGCTCAAAATCGCTTCACCGGGGGAGTGATTTCCCTTTCCGTGGATGATCAGCAATTTTTCAAAGCCCTGCCGTTTCCCAGCGTTAAAGAAATCCTCCAGAGAAGACCAGGCTTCATCCCTGGTCAGGCCGTGGAGATCCAGAACGGCGTCGGCCCGCTTGGTCAGGAGCCGGCGGCGGCGTTCCTGGGCAGATTCCGCGGTTCCGGCGTCTTCCGGCTTATCCGCGTCCTTGTCATATACGCCGTTTATACGGAGCCAGACGGAGAGGGGATCGGCTCTTTCAGGTTCCGGTTGACCGGGCGTTTCCCCCGCCGCAGGCTGTAAGCCGCCCGTTCCGGAATCCGGCCCCTTGCGCCGGTTCTTCGCGTTAGCCAGGTTTTGGCGCCGGTTCCACTGGTCAAGAATATCCCCAAAATTCACAGCTTTACCCGGAAGCTTTTCCGCTGGATTGGCGAAGGGCCGTATTTGGCAATCTGTTCCCGGTGATATTTCGTGGGGTAGCCCTTGTGCCGTTCATACCCGTATTGGGGGTACAGCCAGGCATACCGCTCCATCATCCGGTCCCTGGCTGTTTTGGCGAGGATCGAAGCGGCCATAACTTCCGGGATTTTGGCGTCCGCCTTGACAATGGCCCGGCAGGGAATGGGAAGTTCCGGGGCGTAAAGACCGTCGACAACGGCCATAAGCACCCCCAGGGACTCAGGGGCGTTCATGGCGTCGTAGGCCCGCCTCATCGCCAGGAGGCTTGCCCTCAGGATGTTCATTTCGTCTATTTCCACGGCGGAAGCCCAGCCTATGCCCCAGGCCAGGGCCCGTTCACAGATAAGAATCCGGGCCGCCTCCCGCTTGCGGGGACTGAGTTTTTTTGAATCCCCCAGTACTTCCCGGGGGAAGTCCGCGGGCAGCGCCACCGCGGCGGCGCAGACCGGACCCGCCAGAGGTCCCCGGCCCGCCTCGTCAATTCCACAACAGATCATTGGCTTCCTCCCGCGCCCGCCGCCGGGGCCCCGCTGCCGGGGACCGCGGTTTTACGAAAACTATTGGGCCGCCCCGGCGGGGCAAAGCGGCGGTTGAATCCGGCCAGGTTTTCCATTGGATACGAGGCGCCGAGAATATGGGTAAACGACACAAAAACATTACCCCCCACCGTACCGGCCTCGGGGAGGAGCGAAAGGGTCCGGTCTTTCCCGGTTTTTGAGCCTGAAAAAACTTCGGACTGGCGGCTGAGGCCGGAAAAGATAAACCGGCAGTCCGTAACATGGGGAAAGGTATTCCATACCTCAAGGGCGCGGGCAACAAAAACCGCGTTCACCAAAAATTCGGACCCCAAAAACAGAATTTCCGTATCCCTGGCAAGGGCCGCGACCGCGTCCCGGGAACTAACCGAAAAACTCCCGCCGCTTACGGTAAGATCCGAATTGCCGATCTCCAGGGCGGAACAATAATCCCCCGCCACGGCGGCGGCGCTGAGGTTTTTCAATTCTCCCCGGACCTGGTCAAGCCAAAGGGCGGTTCCGGTTTTTTGGCAGTTCAGGCGAAACCGGGCGTCTTCTATGTTCAGAATACCGCCTTTCATCTCCAGACACAGGCCGTTCCCGCCCTCAAGCTGAAAATCACTTTTGAATATCAGAAGCCGGGAACCCGCCGCCTGGATCGAAGGAAGACGCCGGTCATCAGCCATCAGGGAAAGCATCCGGGTATTACTGATAAAACAGGCGGCGTTGTTTATATACAGGGCCGCTCCCAGATGAATAATCCCGCAGTCGATAAGTTCCAGCTCCGCGTTTTTTTGAACCTCCAAGAACGGAGCGCCGGGACTCCGCCGTTCCATCTCCAGGCCCCGGAGGATCAGGGTTCCCCGCCGCGCCGTAAGGGAAACGCCGGGCAGTATAATCAGGGACGACCGGCCCTCCCGTTCCCATTGTTCATTAAAAGAGCCGTCTATCACCAGATCTCCGTTGGAGATCACATTTTTTTGCAAGCGCTGGGGACTGTTCAAAAAAATATTCCGGCGTCCCTCTTTTCCGGCAAATTCCAGGGCCCGCTCCAGGGAACGGAAGGGCCGGTCTCTGCCGCCGGTTTCGCCGCCCTCCCCGCCGGCCTGAAAAGCCGAAACATACACCGTCAGGGGGTCCAAAATAAAATTCCGGATTGCCGGGGGGCCGAGGTTCCCGGCGGCGTCTTCAATCCGGGCCTCCAGGCGGACTTCCGCATATTCCCCGGTCGCCGATTTCAAATCCAGGGGGCCTGTCCCGCGGACCGTTTCCACCGATCCCGCGGCATAGCGGATCCGGGCGGAAATATACTTTTTCACCCGCCCGTCTTCGCCAAAAGCTTCCGCGTTGACCCGCAGCGGCCCCCGCCGCCATTCACCTTCACCGGGGGCGCTTAAAACCGGGGGCAGGGGCAGGAGCCGGTCAACCCGCCAGGCCGCAAGTTTTTCTCCCCCCAGGGTGATAAAAGCCCATTCCATATCTTCACCGTCGCAGACATCAAAAACCGCCGTGTCCAAAACCCCGGTTCCGGCTTCAACCGTTTCCGGTACATACGACCAGTCTCCCACGCCATTTTGGGGCGCCGCGTACCGGTAGGCATAACGGCCCTGGGACATATCCAGGGTTTTTGGTATATTCCGGGCTTCGATTTTGACGGTAAAGGGGCCCGTCACCCGATCACCCTGGTCAATGATCCACCGGATCTGTCCGCCCCCGGGGGGTATACAAACCGGCGCGGAACCGGAAAACCAGGAATTTTCGTTATTCCGGCAATACCGGATCAGCCCCGGCGAATCTTGCCAGATCAGTACCCGGCTGTTTCCGCAAAATATGATCCGCGGCCGTCCGCCGTCTTCCCATACCGCGGGAGCGCCGCCTTCGACAAAGGTGATGTTTTCCACCACCCGCTCCCCCTGCTCCTCCCCCGCGGTCCGGGAAATTTCAGGCCCTTCCCCGCCGGCGCCGCGGCCGTCCAGGCGTATCATAAAACGGTACACCCCGCCGCCGGCCCTGAGATGAAGGGCGGCAATTCTCCTTATTCCGGGCTGGGGCCGGAGAACCAGACCGTTGCCCCCGGCGGCGGGGGAAAGGCCCCGGAGGTCCCGGGGTTCCCCGCCGATAGACCAGAGCAAAGTACCGGGCAGGGGCAGGGTAAAGTTTTCCCGGATATCCCGGTCCTCCAGAAAACGCATATTGGAAAGAAAAATCGCCTCCCCCGCAGCCGGGGCGGCGGCGCCGTCCGTAACGCCATTCGGAGCCTGGGGCCGTTCATCAGGCGCCACATGGTACACGATATGCTCTTCCTCAACGTGACCGTCCCGGTGACGAAAAGCTGTCCGCAGGCGTACTTCCCCGGTCTTGTTGATAAGCTCCGGTCCGGTATAGAGTTTCCCCGCGGGTCCCAGCGGGTCGCTGCCGTCATCGGTCCAAAATACCGCCCGGCCCTCAGCCCCGGAGATCACAAGCCGCTGGGCATTTGCCCAAATTCCCGGTACGGGGTTTTCCACCCGGATACCGGGAAAATCAAAGGTCAGCGGCAGCGGTATTGAGGCGTTGCCCGCGGCGTCCACCGCCCAAACCAGAGCGGAAACGGAGACAGGCGGCAGGGGCACGGGGGTATCCAGATCGGGAATATACAGAGGTTTTTCCCCGGTATCCACATACGCCGCCACCTTGACGCCCCGCGCCGGTTCAGCGTGAAGGCTGATAAAACCGGCGGCGGCGCTTGTTAGTTTTACCCGGGGAGCTTCCGGGGCTTTCCGGTCTATGGTGATTCGAAAATTCCGGCTCTCCAGCGCCTGGTTTCTTGGGGGCGGGGAATAACATTCGGCGATAAGACGGAACTCGTGTTCCTCTCCACTATCAACCTCCAGGTCTACCGAGGCGGCGCCTGTACCCCGGAACCGTTCCACCCCGTCCACCAGCAGCCTGAGCCGGTTTTCCCGGGAAACGGAAAACCAAATTTTTTGCCCCGTCCCAAAATCCCCGTCCTGGGCATTGGTTTGGATAAACCGGTCTTCTTCCGCCCAAAGGCAGGGAACAAGCAGCAGGGCCAGGCAGATTCCCCATACAAGGAAGGCGCGATTCCGGTTTTTCATCATCGATCCCGGGTTATTACATCAAGGACAGGCCGCAATTCAGGGTCCTGGGCGTAATAATTCGCTTCCAGTTCCCCTTCCTTGAGGCCCACCAGTTCATGGCTCATATAATGAATCCAATAATCCTCATCGCGTGTCGAAAGCTCATGTTTCCGGCACCAGTAATCGGGCTGTATTGGAAGCTGTTCCGGCTTGTCATAAAAATATTTATAATCATGAACCGCAACTTTAAGATCATGCCGGGGAATTCCCTTTTCCAGAATAATCTCCGCCAGATGGTTGATGGTTTTCCCCGTATCAAAAATATCATCCACCAGAAGCACCTTGTCCCCGGTCCGCAGATGTTCCGGCGCGTAGGTCCAGCCTTCCACCGTGATCTTGTCCGCCTTGAGTACATCCGTGTACGACCGGGCCACCACCGCCGCGTAATACAGCGGCCGGCCCGCCGGCCTGATAATTTTGAAGTATTCACTGATCACATTGCCCAGGTAGGCCCCGCCCCGGAGGGACACGTAAATTACATCAGGAATAAACCCGTCGTGATAAATCCGGCTGGCCATTTTTAACGCATTGTTACGGACCGTATCGTATAGGAGAAATTCCTTTTTCATACAATAGATTGTACCAAAAGACTACGGATTTTACCACCAAGCCGCCTACTGTTTGGGCAGCCGGAAAAACCCGAAAAGGCTGCCGCAAAAACCTCCGGCGATATGGGCAAATTCGGAGATATTATTGGAACTAAACGCGCTAAAAAGTTCCCGCCCCAGATACAAAACCAGCACCAGAATAAAAGTCAAAGGGATTTCTCCCCTGGTGAAATTGGTAAAAGAGGCCAGGAGGATCATCATAAACACCACTCCCGAAGCCCCCATAAGGGCGGTCCGGAAAAAAAGTGCATTCAGCGTTCCGGTAACCAGGGCGGTAATCACAATCATCATAAACAGGGAACGGGAACCGTAGTTCTCCTCCAAAATGGGGCCAATCAAAAGGATAAGGGAAAAATTGGAAAGCAGATGAGTCCAGTTTTCGTGCCCCGCGACATGGGTCAGGAGGCTGAACCAATGACTAATACGGCGGGGAGAAAAAGTCTCCCGCCCAGGTACCATAAACCAGGATTCCGCAAGGCCCCGCAGTATCGTCTGGGAAAGAATCAGGACCACAACGCTGATAAGGGTATAGGTCAGCACAGTGGGAGAATTATATTTGATCCGCATCATATTCTCCCTTAGCGCGCGTTAAGCTCGATTTGAACCGGGCAGTGGTCCGATCCTTCCACATCGGGCCGGATAATTGATGAAGTTACTTTGGGCAGGAACGCCTTGTCTACACAATGATAGTCGATCCGCCACCCCACGTTTCGCGCCCTGGCCGCCGCCCGGTAGGACCACCAGCTATAATGGCCCTCTTCGCCGGGATGAAAATGACGGAAGGCGTCTACATGCCCCGCGGCGATATAGGCGTCCATCCAGGCCCGCTCTTCCGGCAAATACCCCGCGTTTCCTTCGTTCTCTTTTGGCCGGGCTAAATCAATGGGGGTATGGGCGATATTGTAGTCCCCGCAAAGCACAAAATGGCGGCGCCGGGCGGCCAGGGCATCGCAGAGCTCCCGCATGGCGGCGCAAAAATCCAGCTTATACCCCAGCCGCGCCCCGCCATCCTGGGAATTGGGGAAATAGGCTGAAATCAGGGTAAAATCCTTGAATTCCGCCTGGAGAACCCGCCCCTCGGCATCGAATTCGGCTATCCCCAGAGGTTTTATATCCAGGGGCCTCGTCCGGCTGTAAATAGCCACCCCGGAATACCCTTTTTTTTCCGCGCTGGCCCAGTAACTTGTATAAACCGCGCCGGCCTTGTTCAGGGGGCTTATCAGTTCCGGGGAAAGCTGATCGGGATGGGCCTTGGTTTCCTGGAGGCACAGAACGTCCGGAGATTCTTCCGCAAGCCACCGGACAAAACCCCGTTTTTCCACCGCCCTGATACCGTTTACATTCCATGAAAGGATACGCATAAAGATCACTATAAATACCGGGAGATTCCATGACAAGGGCCCTCTTTCTCCGCCCCCCGGCGACACCCGTGTTTTTATACTATACTTTATGGTATGAAAAACATAAAGAAATCAGGCCTTTTTTCCCTGGCCCTGCTCCTGGTTCCCCTGTTCATGCAGGACTGTCATTCAAACAGACAGGCGCCGGTTTCGGCGGCGGTTACCGGCAGCGAAGGCGTAATGGAAAACCGCGATGTTTCCCTGTACCTGTTGTATGTTCCCGGCGGGGAGGACGAGGCTTCCCGGTATGCCCATAAAAAGCGTTTTGAATCAAGCCATATCCCCCAGGCGGTGGCGGCTTTTTTCCCGGCCCAGTTTGTCTATTCCCCAGGGAAGTGGGTATGGTCCTTCCAGGCCGACATTTCCTATCAAATAACAAACGAGCTGGATTTGCAGGCAAACCTCCGAAAATACGAAGTCCGGGCATCCGGCAGCGGTCTTGAAACCGGCGCCGGCCGCCGTTACCGGATTACCTTTCGCCTTGCGGACTTGAACAGCGCTTCCATAATCCGGCAGCCGGGGCTTTACGCCCTGGAACAGGCAACCCTGCGGGCCGCCGCGGAAACCGGTTATGCCCGGCTGGAATCTATCAGCTACAATCCGGCCCGCAAAATGTTCCGGGCGGAGGTAATTGTCATAACCGGTTAATACATGCCCCGCGAGTCCGATTCAAAAACAGCTTCGGCGGGGCGGCTCAAACACCCGGAACAAGGGTTTTACAATTTGACAGGGAGGGACCCTTTCGGATACCATAAAAATATGGCCGCAGTGGGAGAAATCGGTGTAAAGCCTGTCTCAAAAAACCAGGAAAAACTCAAGGAACCGGAAGAATACCAGGTTATCCTCCTGAACGATCACTACACGACCATGGATTTCGTGGTGGATATCCTCATAATGATTTTCCACAAAGACGCGGACGAGGCAAACCGGATTATGCTGGACGTTCACAAAAAAGGCAAAGGCATTGTGGGGATCTACCCCTGGGACATCGCGGCCACCAAGGTGGAACAGGTTCACGCCGCGGCCCGGGAGTACGAATTTCCCCTCCGTTGTATTGTGGAACCGGCCTAATAGGTATAGAATATTAGCCAGGAAATCCCCAGCGCTCAAAGCTTGTTTGTTATTTCCCGGGGTTTTGTTTACATTTGGAAGGGGAGAAAAATATGAAAATCTCGGGTCACGTTCGGGCTATAATTGACGCAGCCTATAGTGAAGCCAGAGTACGAAACCATGAATATCTGACGCCGGAGCACCTCCTCTATGCGGCCCTCGCTTTTGATGAGGTACAGGGGATATTTTCCGCCTGCGGGGCCAACGTGGATCAGATTAAGCATGGGATGGAAAACTATTTTGAGCAGAAAGTTCCGGTCATCAACAATATGGAACCTACCAAAACTGTTGGCTTCCAGAGCGTTATTGAGCGGGCGGTATTTCAGAACCAGTCATCCCAGAAGGAAACCCTGGACATCGCGGATATTCTGGTTTCCCTTTTTGATGAAGAACGGAATTTTTGCGCCTATTATCTCCGGCAGGCCGGTATCAGCCGCTTTGATCTTCTCAATGTTCTTTCCCACGGTTACGAAATCGATAATTCCTCTGGTTTCAGAAAGACTAACACCGCCTTCCCAAGCGACGGGTACGATATGACCAAAGAGGGTCCTCTGGAAGAGGACCCTCCGGAGCCGGGGCAAAAAACCAGACCTGGTAAACGGAACGCCCTGGAGCGCTTCGCCACGGAACTGACCGCCCTGGCCCGGGAAAGCCGGCTGGAACCGGTTATCGGCCGGGAGGCGGAACTGGACCGGACCGTGCAGGTTCTCTGCCGGAGGCTCAAGAACAACCCCGTCCATGTGGGGGATTCAGGAGTGGGAAAAACCGCCATCACCGAAGGGCTGGCCCAGCGGATTGTGGCGGGGCAGGTTCCCCCTACCCTCAAGGATTTTACCATCTATTCGCTGGATATGGGCTCCCTGCTGGCGGGCACCAAATACCGGGGGGATTTTGAGGAACGGGTCAAGCGGGTGGTCGAAGAGGTGATAAAAAAAGAACGGGCCATCCTCTTTATTGACGAAATCCATACCCTGGTGGGGGCCGGTTCCGTTTCGGGAAGCGCCCTGGATGCGTCAAACCTCTTAAAACCCGCCCTGGCTGCGGGGAAAATCCGCTGTATCGGTTCCACCACCCACGAGGAATACGGCAAATTCTTCGACAAAGACCGGGCCCTGTCCCGGCGTTTCCAGAAAATTGATATTAACGAACCCAGTGAATCCGACGCGATCGCTATTCTGAAGGGGCTGAAAACCAAATACGAGGATTATCATCAGGTTCATTACAGCGACGAGGCGGTGGAAGGGGCGGTACGCCTCTCCTCCCAGTACATTACCGAACGGCGGCTCCCGGATAAAGCTATTGACGTGATCGATGAAGCGGGCGCCTACGCCCGGATCGAAGCCTATAAAGAGGCGGGGGGAAACAAGAATACGGTTACCCAGGGCTTTTCGGTCCAGGAAGGCTCGGTGAAAATTGTTGAGATTGGCCTTCCCCTCATCGAAACCGTGATAGCCCGGATAGCCCGGATACCGGAACGGGCGGTGGGAGAAAACGAGCGGGACAAGCTTCGGAACCTGGAAGAAAAATTAAAAACGCGGATCTTCGGCCAGGACGAAGCGATAGCCGCGGTAGTCAAGGCGGTAAAACGTTCCCGGGCGGGATTCCGGACGGCGGACAAGCCGGTGGCCAATTTTCTTTTTGCCGGTCCCACGGGCGTGGGTAAAACAGAACTGGCCCGGAGCCTGGCGGATATTTTGGGCATCCCCATGCACCGCTTTGACATGAGTGAATATCAGGAAAAACATACGGTCTCCCGGCTTATCGGATCGCCGCCGGGTTATGTGGGTTATGAGGAAGGGGGGCTCCTTACCGAGCTGGTACGGAAACAGCCCCACGCGGTGGTTTTGCTGGATGAAATCGAAAAGGCCCACCCGGATATTTACAATATCCTCCTCCAGGTTATGGATTATGCCACCCTGACGGACAACAACGGGCGCAAAGCGGATTTCCGCAATGTCATTTTTATTATGACCAGCAACGCCGGCGCCCGGGATATTGGCAGGGGGCTTATTGGTTTCGGGGAACGGGTTATGGATGATTCCGCGGTGGACAGCGCCGTGGAAAAAATATTCACCCCCGAATTCCGCAACCGGCTGGACGCGATAGTCCGTTTCGGCCACCTTTCCGGGGATGTGATGCTCTCCATTGTCCGCAAGGAACTTGACGCCTTCCGCCTGCAGCTTGCGGAAAAAAAGGTAAGCCTGGAAGTTACCGACGCCGTGGTGGCGAACCTGGCCCAGGAGGGGTACAGCCGGGATTTTGGCGCCCGGAACGTAGGGCGTATTATCGAAGACAAGATAAAAAGCTTTTTTGTGGATGAAGTCCTCTTTGGAAACTTAAGCTCAGGCGGTGCGGCCCGGATAGACTGGAAAGACGGCGAATACCTGATGGAGACCCTGCCCGCGGACCTGGGTTCCGGGACCGATACCCTCCAGGAGCCGGACAGCCGGAACCGGCAGGGCAAAAGCGCCCGCGAGGCTCTATCCTGAGTGAAAAACCGGATTGGTTCAGGTCCGGATCCAAAGTTTCCCCATCTTACCGAATTTGACCGGTATACTTTTCCCAACCCTGAAAACTGCCCGGGGGATATTATCGCCATAGGCGGGAATCTTTCTCCGGGGATGCTCCTTTCCGCTTATGAACAGGGGATTTTTCCCTGGTATAGCCCGGAAGACCCCATTCTTTGGCAGTCCCCGGACCCCCGGTTTGTCCTTTTCCCCGAAAAGCTCCGAATCTCCCAATCCATGAAAAAAATCCTGAAAAAGGGGATTTTTACCGTAAAACTGGACCAGGACTTTGAAGGGGTAATCAGCGCCTGTTCCGCCATTGAACGGCCCGGCCAGAAGGGCACCTGGATTACCGGCGATATTATACGGGCCTACTGCCAGCTCCACAGCCTGGGTTTTGCCCATTCGGCGGAAAGTTACCTGGAAGGAGAACTGGCGGGGGGCTGCTACGGTATACGGCTGGGGAGGATTTTTTTCGGGGAATCCATGTTTACCAAAAAATCCAACGCCTCAAAGGCGGCCTTTCTTACCCTGGCGGCCACCCTCTTTGCCGATGATCTGGCCTTTATCGACTGTCAGGTTCAGACCGGGCACCTTGAAAGTCTGGGCGGCGAGGAAATAAGCAGAAACGATTACCTCGCCATCCTCCGGGGAAACCTGGGATACCGGGACGACCGCATGGACCGGCGGGGGAATTGGGGGGC
>JAISAN010000170.1 GCA_031266635.1 Treponema sp.
CTTTCGTCCATAGAAATCGCAACCCAGGAAGGAATTGCGGGCGGCGTGCCCCAGGCTACCGACGGCATGAAAGCCGCCTCGGTTATGATTGCCACCATCCCGATTCTGGTTGTATATCCATGGCTGCAGCGTTATTTTATCGCCGGCGTCAGCCTCGGCGCGGTAAAAGGATAATCCGCCGTTCAGGCGCATATAATAGACTTGTTCAGAAACCGCGGTTTCTGAACAAATTCCATTAAAAACGCAGTTTTGTAAGGCTTTAGCCTGAAAAACTGCAAGACTTGTGAAATAACCAACCGGGTTATTTCACAAGTCCAATTTTTGAGGAGAGTATATATGAAAAGAACCGGAGTGGCGTTTCTGGCTGTAGTATTAACCGGAATGGTTGTTTTGGGATGCAAGGGTGACCGGTCGGCGTCCGGGGCTTCAGGAAGACCCGTTGAGATCACCGTTGAGATTTTCGACCGGGGAACCGATGGCGGCAAGTCTGATCCGACCAACAACAACTGGACCCAATGGATTCAGGAAAATGTACTGAAGGATGAAAACATCAAAGTTACCTTTGTCGCCGTATCACGGTGGGATGAAAATACCGCCCTGAATAACCTGATGGCCGCCGGCAATCCGCCGGACGTATGCCTTTCTTATTCCAGTGAACTAATTGGAAATTACCGCGACCTGGGGGGCTTGTTTGATCTATCCCCCCATGTTGATACGGTGTTAAAAGATCTCAAGGCTTTTCTTGGTCCCGATCAGGCCCTGCCGGGCCGCGATTTAATCAGGCGTAACCAGGACAGTGTGACGGGGGCGGTTTATTCCATCCCGGCCAGACGGATGAACACCGCGCAAAACAACATTTTTATCAGGAAGGACTGGCTGGACAAACTGGGGCTGCCATTACCAACGACCACCCAGGAATATTACGATACCCTGACAGCTTTCAAAGAGAAAGATCCGGGCGGCCTGGGCAGAAACCGGGTTATTCCCTTCACCATGACCGTAGATGTACGCTGGACCGCGTCGAATATTCTCAACGCCTTTGTCGATCCCGATCTGGACCCCAAAGAACGGTGGATCAATACCGTCATCGACCGTTATTTCCTGCTCCCCGGTTATAAAGAGGGATTCCGCTTTTTGAACAAAATGTACAACGACGGGTTTATTGACCGGGATTTCCCCCTCTATAAATCCGAAGAAAACATGAACAACCTGATAAAGAGCGGCGTGGTCGGTTCTTTCTGCCATAACTGGGATCAGATTTACCGCGAAAGCACCGCCATACTTTCGGATTTGCAGAAAAACGTACCCGGCGCCGAGCTGGTTCCCATTGATCCGATCCAGAGTTCGGACAATATTACCCATAAATCCGCCTATGACGCGGCGGGAGTAAACTTCTTTATCCCCGCTTCATGCAAAAACCCGGAAGCCGCCATGCGGTACATCAACTGGTTATCCAAATTTGAAAATTACAATTTCCTGCAGATAGGCCCGGAAGGTATTGTACATGATATGGTAGACGGCATTCCCAAAATCAAGGTTGGAGAGGGGCTTTGGATTCAAAACAGCGCCCAGAATATTGATTATACCATCATAATGAACGGGCTGGATTTGGGCGACCCCGAAAAAACCGCCAAGGGCCTGGCCAATGCCTATCCCTGGCCCGCGGACTTCATTGCCGGCGCCTACAATACCGCGATGACCAACGCGTCCCCCGGCCCGGTTATTCCGGTAACCCTTGCCGCCGCGGGCCCGGTGCAGCAGACGCTGGTGGATAAAAGCGTTTCCATTTCTACCGAATCGGTTACCGCCAATCCCGCCAATTTTGACCGGATCTGGGACGCCGGAGTAGCTGACTGGCTTGCCTCGGGGGCAAAAGCTGTTATTGATGAACGCAGGGCGAAATATTTTGAGCCCTGATTGCGTATAATCGTATAATGAGGTTGACGGCTCACAATCTCATCAGTGATGGGATGGTTATACAGTACGGCGCTGCTGTTCCGGTCTGGGGTTATGCCGAGCCCCTGTCGCCGGTGCGGGTTGATTTTTTGGGAAAAAACTACAGCGCCGTCACTGATGAGTCCGGCAGGTGGAGCGTATCACTTGAACCTTCTGAGCCCGGCGGTCCCTATAGTATGGAAATCAGCGCCGGGCCGGTTCAAGGGGAACCGGAACAAAGCGGCATTACCATAAGGGATATATACGCCGGGGATATTTGGCTCTGCTCGGGACAATCCAACATGGAATTACCCATGGCCCGGATCAGGGATAATTATCCTGAGGAATGGGAAAAGCCCGTCAATTCCCTGGTCCGGCAGTTTCAGGTTCCCATTACCTGGGATTTTACCGGCCCCCGGGACGATATGACCGGAGGCGTCTGGATACCGGCGTCTCCTGAATCACTGATCAATTTTTCCGGGACCGCGTGGTTTTTCGCGCAAAAATGGTACGAAAAACACAAAATCCCCATCGGGCTTATCAAGGCGGCGGCGGGCGGTTCCCCGGTTGAATCGTGGATGAGCCGGGAAGCCCTTGCGGATTTTCCCCGCAAAATCGCGGAAAGCGAGCAATACGCGGACCTTACCCGTATGGATACGGCAGTCCGGGAGAATGAAGAAAGACAAAACCAATGGCAGGAACGTTTACTGCAATCCGACGAGGGTTTATTACCCAACGCCGAATGGTTCAATACCGGTCTGGATGATTCTGACTGGAGGCCCATAGAATTACCGGGATTTTTTTGCGTTGACGGCCTTGCCGGTTTTTGCGGCGTTGTCTGGCTGCGGAAAAATATCGTCCTCCCCGCGGAATTAAGCGGCCGGGAAGTAAAAATCTGGCTGGGCACTATTGTTGACGCCGATGTGGTTTATATCAACGGCAAAGAGGTGGGGAATATCACCTACCGCTACCCGCCGAGGAAATATGTAATTCCCCCCGGCGTCCTGCGCGAAGGGATCAATCAAATAACTATCAGGGTAACCTGCGCTAACGGGAACGGCGGTTTTACCCCCGGCAAACCGTTCAGGATTTTTTCGGATACCCGGACGGTCGAATTGCAGGGAACGTGGAAATACAAAACCACCGCGAAGATGCCGCCGAAACCGGC
>JAISAN010000023.1 GCA_031266635.1 Treponema sp.
TTTGATTATCCTGCCGCGATTAAAGCGGGCTACGGGGTCTATGTGGCCCGGGTAGAAATTAATTACAAAAAACCGGCCCTGGCCGATGATATACTGCTCATCAAATCTTGGCCGGTAAAAAAAGGAGCCGTCAGCGGCATCATCGCCCAGGAGATATGGCAGGGGGATGATCTGCTGGCGGACGCCAAAGTTACCTGGGCCTTTGTGGACTCCCGGGGTATGCCTACAAAAATCCCCAAAGAATGGGATGTTTCCGGCCTGAAGCCGGAGTGATACAACAAGACCCCGGAATGAGCCTCCGCGCGGCAAGCGCGAACCCGCGGTTCGGCGCGGTATCTTAAACCCAGTTCAAACGGCGGCTCGTTCGATAGTCCGGGCCGCCGCTTCCTCCCGTGGGGAATTACCGGTGTTCCCGGCCAATGTCCCGGCGGTAGTCCATGCCTTCAAAGTGTACGGCCCCCAGTGCCCGGTAGGCTTTTTCCCAGGCTTCGTCCGCGCCGGCGCCCGCGGCGGAAAGGGCGAGAACCCGGCCCCCCGAGGTACGGAGCCCCGAGCCCAGGGCGCCCCCTTCTCCCCGCCGGGCGCCGGCGGCGAACAGCAGGGCGCCGGTCTTGGCCAGGGCCGCCTCGTTGACCGCAATGGGGTCGCCTTTCCGGTAGTCCCCCGGATAGCCCGCCGCCACCGCCACCGGGGCGCAAACCGCGCCGGGCTTCCAGGCCAGGGGGAACTCGTCGAGCCCGCCGTCATGAATGGCCATGCAGAGACCGGCAAAATCAGCGTCCATCAGGGGCAGGACCGCCTGGGTTTCGGGGTCCCCCAGCCGGACATTGTACTCAAGGAGAGAACAGACACCATCCTTAATCATGAGGCCGAAAAAAATAAAGCCCCGGTAGTCCAGGCCCTCGGCCTTGATCCCCGCCAGGGTGGGGGTGAGAATGTGCCGGATAAAGTCTTTTTGGCAGGGGCCGGTAAAATCCGGGGCCGGGGCGATTGCCCCCATGCCGCCGGTGTTCGGCCCCCGGCCGCCGTCAAAGCGGCGCTTGTGATCCCGGGCGGAAATAAAGGGGACGATGGTTCCCGGCCCCCTCCCGCCGGGGACGCTGACCGCCGCGAGGACGGACACTTCCCGGCCTTCGAGAAAGTCTTCCAGCACCAGCGCCGCGCCGGCGGCCCCCAGGGTTTTTTGTTCCATAAATGAGTGAACGGCGTCCTCCGCGTCTTTCCGGTTTTCCGCCACCACCACGCCCTTTCCCGCGGCCAGGCCGTCGGCCTTGATCACCAGCGGGGCGGGGCCGTTCCCGCCGAAGTGCCGGCGGATATACGCCAGGGCCGCTTCCGCGCCGGTAAAATCCCGGCTCCCGGCGGCCCGGACGCCGTATTTCTGCATAAACGATTTGGCGTATACCTTGCTGGATTCAAGCCGGGCGGCCTTTTGATCCGGCCCGATGATCGCCAGCCCCGCGGCGCGGAACCGGTCTACCACCCCTTCCGCCAGCGGGGCTTCGGGGCCTACCACCGTAAGATCGATGTGTTCCCGCCCCGCAAACTGGATCAGACCCGCCAGAGCTTCGGGGCCTGCGGGGTCTCCGCCCGCCACCGGAATGTTGGCGCATTTCTTCTCCCCCGCGGTGCCGCCGTTACCGGGGGCGGCATACAGGGCCTCCACCTTTTCCGACTGGGCCAGCTTCCATACCAGGGCGTGTTCCCGGCCCCCCGACCCTATGACCAGAATCTTCATTATCCGCCCCCCTAATGTTTGAAGTGCCTGGCACCGGTAAAGACCATGGCGATGCCGTATTTATCGCAAGCCTCAATGGAAAGCTTGTCGTTCACCGAACCGCCGGGCTGGATGATGGCCTTAATGCCCGCGGCGGCGGCGGCTTCCACCACATCGGGGAAGGGGAAGAATGCGTCCGAGGCCAGCGTCCGGGCAGGACTGCCGTCCGCGAAGCGGCTTCCCGGCGAAGACACCGCCGCGGCCTTGAGGGCCTGAACGCTCCGCTCCAGCGCCTGTTCCGTGGGCCAGATCCGGTTGACCTGCCCGCCGCCTATGCCTGCGGCGGCCTCATCCTTGACGATCATGATGGCGTTGGATTTGACAAACGTTACCGCCCGCATGCCGAAAACCATATCCCGGATATCCCGGGCTTCCGGTTTCACCTTGCTGACGATCTCCCATTTTTCAAAAAGCTTCCGGTCGGTTTCCTGCACCAGGAGCCCGCCATCCACGGCGATATATTCATGGGTTTCCACCGGAGGCCGCAGGGCCTTCATGAAGCGGAGGTTTTTCTTCTTTTTGAGGATCTCCAGCGCCTCGGGCGCAAAGTCCGGGGCCGCGACGATCTCCAGAAAAAGCTCCCCCAGTTTTTCCGCCGTTTCCCGGTCCAGCGGGACATTCAGCGCCACGATCCCGCCGAAGATCGACACCGGATCGCAAGCGTATGTTTTCGCGTATGCTTCCGCCGGGTCCGCTCCCAGGGCTATGCCGCAGGGGGTGTTGTGCTTGACCGCCACACAGCAGACCCGCCGCTCCGCGCCCGCGCCCACGCCCGCGATACCCAGCGCGCCAAGTTCCGCGTCTCCCAGGGGGGCGGCCCCGGCGGATGGAAGGCCAAAGGCGCAGACCGCTTTCCAGGCCAGATCCAGGTCCCGGATATTGTTATACCCCAGCTCCTTGCCGTGGAGCTGTTCCATGTTTCCCAGCGCGCCGGGGCGGTCGGTATGGACATAGAGGGCCGCGGACTGGTGACCGTTTTCACCGTACCGGAGGCTGCCCATAGGGGCGGCTTTTTTCAGGGAGAGGGGCCAGTAGGCCGGATATTCCTCGTCCAGCAGATACCGGGCAATGGCGGCGTCGTAGGCGGCGGTAAGATCAAAGACCTTGGCGGCCAGCCGCTTGCGGAATTCCGGCGATACCGCTCCCGCCTTGAGGCCCGCGATAGTTTCGGCGTAATCGGCGCTTTCGGTAAGGACGATGACATCCCGGTAGTTTTTCGCCGCCGAGCGGAGCATGGTGGGCCCCCCAATGTCGATGAACTCTACGGTCTCCGCGAGGGAAAGTCCCGCCCGGACTTTTTCAAAAAAGGGATAGAGGTTGACGCAGACCAGGTCGATAGGGCCAATGCCCAGCCTGTCCAGGGTTTCCATGTGGGAAGGCAGGTCCCGCCGGGCCAGGAGCCCCCCGTGTATGGCGGGGTGCAGAGTCTTGACCCGCCCGTCCAGGCACTCGGGAAACCCCGTTACCGCCGCCACATCGGTTACGGGGATGCCGTTTTCCTGGAGGTGCTTTGACGTACCCCCGGTGGAGAGCAGTTCCCATCCCGCCCCGGTCAGGTACGAGGCCAGTTCCGTAACGCCTTCCTTGGAAAATACACTGATCAGCGCCCGTTTTTTCATCATCCGCTCCTTTTCCGGTGCCAGGCACCAATATGGAAGGGGGGCTTGTTTCCAAACCCTTTCCGGCTTACCGCCGCCGTTCCTCCCGCCCCCCTTACGCTCCACAGTCCTCACTCCGCGCTTCGCGCTCCGTTCCGGTCTGTTCCGCTATCCCCCTACGGGCTGCTGTTTCCGCGTCCTGCGGCGCATACGGCGACCTAAAGGCCGCCTCCATTTTTCGGGTACTGCGGCTTTTACTGTGCGCCGGGCGTGCGCTGCTTGTTTTTGAACAACAACCCTACGGGCTGCTGTTTCCGCGCCCCGCTATCATCGCCGCGGCTTCCACCAGGGCGGCGTGTTCCTGCCCGTGAATCCGCTCCGCCAGGGTCTCCGGGGTATCGCCGGGTAACACGGGAACCTTTTTTTGGATCAGCGTCGGGCCCGTGTCGGTTCCGGCGTCCACCAGGTGAACCGTACAGCCCGACTCGGTTTCCCCCGCCGCGAGAACCGCCCGGTGAACCCGCTCGCCGTACATCCCAGGCCCTCCGTATTTGGGAAGCAGGCTGGGGTGGATGTTGATGATCCGGTTGGCGTAGGCGGTAATAATTTCCCCTTCCAGGATCGAAAGGAACCCGGCAAGGATGATGAGGTCCACCCCTGCTTTCCCGGCGAAACGGAGGAGCCGGTCCGACAGTTCCCGCCGCCGGTCTTCCCGGGGCAGCGCCCGGTCGGGCGTTTCAATATACGCCGGTATTCCCGCGGCTTTGGCCCGTTCCAGGGCATAGACTCCGGGGCGGTCGGAGATCACCGCGCTGATAACGCCGCCGCCCAGGACACCGGCTTGTTCCGCGTCTATCAGGGCCTGGAGATTGGTGCCGCCGCCGGACACCAGAACCAGAATGTTCATACAAACCGGACTTCCCCGGTCCCGGCTTCGACCCTGCCGATTTCCCAGGCGGGGAAACCCCGGTCATCGAGGTATTCAACCGCCTTCCGGCTGTCTTCCGGGGCCAGGGCCAGAACCAGGCCAATCCCCATGTTGAAAGTGTTGAACATCAGCTTTCGCAGGGCTTCATCATTTTTGAGCGGCTCCGCCCCCCCGCCGGAAGGCGCGCCGCCTGCTCCGTCCGCCGTGATGCCTGAGGCAATCCGCTCGAAAATGGGGGGGATGGTCCAGCTGTTCCGGCTGATAAGCGCGTCAAAGGCCGGGCCGGGGGACCGGGGGAACAGCCGGGGAATGTTCTCGTAAAAGCCGCCGCCGGTAATGTGGGCCATGCCTAAAATGTTCACTTCTTCCAAAAGGCCGAGGACCGGCTTCACGTAGAGCCGGGTGGGTTCCAGCAGGGCCATGCCGATGGGCATACCGCCGAAGTCTTCGTGCAGATCGGGAATAACTTTTCGGATGAGGCTGAAACCGTTGGAGTGGGGCCCTGAGGAGGCGACGCCCACCAGGACGTTCCCCGCCCTCACGCCGCCGCCGTCGATGATTTTTTTCCGGTCCGCAATGCCCACGGCAAAACCGGCCATGTCGTATACGCCCTCCCCGTAGAAGCCGGGCATCTCCGCGGTTTCCCCGCCCAGGAGGACCGCGCCGGTTTCCCGACAGCCCGCGGCCACGCCCTTTACCAGCAGCGCCGCCGTATCAGCGTCAAGTTTGCCACAGGCCAGGTAGTCGAGGAAAAAAAGGGGCCGGGCCCCGTGGCAGAGAATGTCGTTCACGCACATGGCCACGCAGTCAATGCCCACGGTATCGTATTTTTTCAGCCTGAAGGCGATGTCCAGCTTGGTCCCCACCCCGTCGGTGCCGGAGACCAGCACCGGTTCTTCCATCCCGCCCGCGGCGCGGGTAAACTCTTTCAGGGAAAACATGCCGGCAAAACTGCCGATGCCGTTCAAGACCGCGCTGTGGGCGGTGGCGGCGGCAAGCTCCCGGTATTGTTCCACCGCCCGGTAACCTTCCTCAATGTGTACGCCCGCGTCTTTATAGTCCATTTACCCCATCATGGGGCTATTTTTTTATTCTGTCCAGCCGTTAACGCCGGAACCCGGCCAGGCGCGGTGTTTGATCTTCCCCGGCAGGCGTGGTATGCTTGGATACTGCGTTTTTTGAGGAAATTTTCATGGAGACAAAGACCTGGCGGAAATTTTCCGCCATCCGGAACAAGTACCGGGAGGCGGTAGAAACACTGCGACAGAGTCTGCCGAAACTCCGGGCGCTCCAACAGGAACTGGTGAACCATCGGGGCGGTCCCGCATATATAGTGGAAACCCCGGTGGTATACAACAGCGCCCTGGATGATGTAGCGCCCGGCGATGAAATAAGACTTATCCTGGTGGCGGATAACCCCGGCCGCCGGGAACAGGCCGCGGAAAACCGCCGTTACCTGATCGGGCCTTCCGGGAAAATCGCGGAGAAATTTTTCCGGGAACATCCTGAGCTGAACATCAATTTCCGAAAAAATGTAATCATCCTCAACAAGACCCCGATCCACACCCCCCGGACAGCGGACCTGCGGGAACTCCGCCGCCTGGGAGACGGGCCGGAGCCCCGGCAGGGCGGCGCAAAAAACAGTGGAAGAACGGTAAAAATCCCCGCCTTTTCAGAACGGCTGGCCGAATCGCAGGAATTTATGGCCCGGCTGCTTCTGGAGTTTCACCGGACATTTGCCCCTGTCCCGGTCTGGATTACCGGCTATTCAGAAATGAAACCGGGGGGCGTCTTCGAGCCCTACACAAAAACCCTGGGAGACCTGTACCGGCCGGAATCTCCAAACGCCACGCCGGCGGCCCGGAGCGCGGAACTGTTTTTTTTCCACCATTTTTCCATGAATCAGTTTACCATTGATTTACACCGGCAGGCCGCGCCGGGGGAAACCCTGGCGGAAACCCTCAGCCGGATCGGCAGGGCATACCGCCGCCGGGTACTGGGCTGGTAAAAAAGCGCCGGAAAACGTCAGTTCCCGGACAACTCTATTCCATAACGCTCACTTTGTAGGCCCGGTAACGGGGCGCCCCGTCCCGTTTGCTCCGTTCCATATCTTCCTCATAATAATATTTGACCTTCATGCCGATTTCCAGATCGGCAAAATCCTTGTTGGTCAGGGTATTGTAATAAAAAAACAGGTTGTTTCTTTTTTCATCTTTGATGAATCCAAATCCGTCTTTAAGGCTGAATATGGTAGATACGGCGCAGTTTTCTTCGTCTTCTTCCGGGACATTTTCGACCGGATTAACGTTTTCACTGTTGATGAAAAAATCCCGTTTTTCCTTTACAAAAAGCTCGTTGACAATAAGTGAGGCGGGATCAGTCTCAATCCGTTCGTTCATTACAATGGGATATAAAACTTCTTCCAGCAACTGCCGGGATGTTTTGGTTTCGGATATGACGCCATTTTCATTATAATAACTGTAGTTCCAACTGATAAGCATAACCTGGGTTCCCAGGGTGTTGAGTTTTCTGACCAGCGGTACATAATCCCCGTCTCCGGCAACCAGGACCAGCACATCAAACCGTTTATAAATTGCCAATTCATAAGCTT
Organism: Treponema sp.; assembly: GCA_031266635.1. Lineage (GTDB taxonomy): Bacteria > Spirochaetota > Spirochaetia > Treponematales > Breznakiellaceae > JAISAN01. The sequence continues at coordinate 6,915 of JAISAN010000023.1, forward strand.
CAAGGGCCAGCCAAACGTCAATGCCTTTTTCCTGCCAGGTATTGTTTTCACTGAACCGCAGCGGGAGGTAATGGGTAACGATATTTTCCCGCATGAGAATATCCTCAAAAATACGTTCGCTTTGTACTTTTTCTCCCATGTCCTTGGCAGAGGAACGGCCCTTGAAATAATGGGCGTCGATAATTTGACAATGGCGGATATCCTCTATTTTCAGGATGGACGCGACTTCATGGCGTATATAATCATGTAAGCCTGATATGCTTATACGGGATTTCCGGCTGTGTTCATATTTATAATAGTTGCTGACTTTATAAAAATAATAACCGTCATAAAATATGCCGATCCTGACCAGATCGGTTTTAAGGCTGTTCATGGAGTAACGCTCCTTCTGTCATACCGGCGTTCCTCCGGCACCCGGCAGCGTCCTGCCGGATAAGGGTGATGTTTTTCAATATATACCGCCTCCCTGCCGGCATACCGTTGGCAAAGGTCAAATCCACAAACGTTTCCTGACCCTGTACCGTAACAATTTGTTGTTGAAGTTTCATAAAATTATCCCATTCTTTACGATCTATATACCATTCCCGGTCTTCCCCGGTAATTACCAGTTCCATCTGGGAACCGTTTCCCACAAGCCGTACCCGGCCCTGTACTGTTATCAATTGCGGTTTTTCCACATCGCCCCGCCCCCACCCTGCCGCCGGAAAAGCGGCGCCCAGAAAAGGGAGCAGCCATATCACAAAACACGCAAACCTATGGCGCCGCATCTTTTCCTTTTTTCCCAAAAACCGGAAAAGAAAAGTTCCGTTCCTGTTCCCGGATTCCCCCAATGTCCCTAGCGTCAATAATGAAGGGGCCGGACATTTGCCCAATCTGCCGGGATCCGGCCGCGGATACCCCGGTTGATCTCCCGGTAAGAAATCCGGTCTCTGTTCCGCCTTCATGGTTATTATTACTATTAAAAGTTAAAAGCCGGTTACCGGAATAAGTGCCGCCTTTACCTACAAAATCGGTACCGCCGTTTATCCCCAATCCCCCATATCTGATATTTGCACCTCCTTCTCCGGAGGAAGGAGATCCGCTCCCGCCCGTAATTGTGCTGTACACCCCTTCACCGGGATACAGGAGGGCCTGAGTCTCCCCCAAAAGGGGAGAAACCCTGATATATTTTAATTTAGAGTCATCTTTGTAACCATAGGGGCCGGGAGAACGGTTGATATAATTCGCGGCCAGCCAGGTTCGCAGCAGGGTTTCCCAATTCGCGGCATATTCGGGATCATCAAAAAGATTTTTAGCCGCGTTTACTACCGCATTTTGATCATATTTTTCCGAAGCGGCAATGGCCCGGTAAATCCCATACCCGTCCTCGCCGCCTGATTTAAGTGATTGCAGCCTGAGCCATTGAAAAAACAAATAAACCGTGGCGTATTCATCCATAATCGCGTTGGCTTTTTCAGGATGGTTATTCCATACAAAAAAATTGTTTCCCCTGGCGATAGTTCCCTCCCTATCTTCGATAAACCACCCATACCGTATCGGGGGATGATCCCCGGTGTAAATATATTCCGCGGCGCTTGACAGGCCCTCGTCAATCCAGATGTCCATACTATTTCTTCCGATTACCCTGGTATTCACAAAATTAATAAGATGCTGGAGTTCATGGGCGAAGGTGGCGTAAGAGTCCGGGGAATTGAGGGTTGAAGGATAGGTGTCCAAATACATCATATCGGTTTCATTGGAACAGGAATGCTTTATGAAATTTCCGCTGGTGAAATACCCGGCGGTATAAGAGTCCAGGGTGCTTTTGTAACCATCCCTGATATCCAGTAAAAGAATGGTGAGTTTTCCGTCCCCATCGGTCATATAATCCGCCCAATCCAGCGAATTACCAATCGATACGTCATTTTCACCGGAAATATCTTTCATACCAAAAACATCCACAATTTTTGTGTAGATATTGGTATCATATTCTTTGGCAATGAGCTTTGCGATATCCTGCGTTACCCCGGCGCTCTCTTCTCCCCAAATAACGCATTTTTCCCCCTCACAGAGCCTGACCGCTTCGGTTTTGTAAAAGCTGTTATCCCGCAGGTCCTGGGCCCAAAAGCTCCGGTGGTCCAGATCTTTATAGTCGGGATTACTTGGACGCTCCCTGCTGATAGGAAATTCGCAGGAAAGGGCAAAAAAGCTCAAAACCGGCAAGAGGACGGGCAAAAACAGTTTTTTCAACGTGTATACTTCCTTAAAAAGGGCATTTCTGAAAATTTCAGCTGAAGCTGTTCCAAAACTTCAGTTTTTGGAACAGCAACCTTGCATGGAAAAGCGGACATTTGACTGCTTTTCCAAGAGGTTGTTTCATCAGACCGTTGGTCTGCACCAACCGGGGTTTCCGGAAATTCCCTCAATTCACTATATCACAGTAAAACACCGGTGTCAGGAGCCTGTTACATCGCCGGGGAATTGCCGGTTCCCGCAGGTTCCTTGACAAATTCCCCCGCCCCCTTTATTCTTTTTTTTATAAACTAACCCAAAAAGGGAGGCCAGCGTATGGCAAAAGTAGAATTGAAAGGTATTTCCAAGGTCTATGAGGGTAATGTCCGGGCGGTGGACAATGCCAACATTATCGTGGAGGATAAGGAATTTGTGGTGTTTGTCGGCCCCTCAGGCTGCGGCAAGTCCACCACCCTCCGGATGGTCGCCGGTCTGGAGGATATTACCGAAGGGGAACTGTACATTGACGGCGAAATGATGAATGATGTTCCCCCCAAAGACCGGAATATCGCTATGGTATTCCAGAATTACGCCCTGTATCCCCACATGACGGTATACGAAAACATGGCCTTCGGCCTGCGGATCAAAAAGGTTGAAAAGTCGGAAATTGACCGCCGGGTTCACGAGGCCGCCCGGACCCTGGACATTGAGAAATTTCTGGACAGAAAACCCAAAGCCCTTTCGGGAGGCCAGCGTCAGCGGGTTGCCGTGGGCCGGGCCATTGTCCGAAACCCCAAGGTCTTCCTTTTTGATGAACCCCTTTCCAACCTGGACGCGAAACTCCGGGTACAGATGCGGGCGGAACTGTCGGACCTCCATATCCGGCTGAACGCGACAATGATTTACGTTACCCATGATCAGGTGGAAGCCATGACTATGGCAAACAAGATCGTGGTTATGAAAGACGGAAAAATCCAGCAGATCGGCTCTCCCCTCTACCTGTATAACCATCCTGTCAACAAATTTGTCGCCGGCTTTATCGGCTCTCCTCCGATGAACTTCCTCACCGTTAAGGTGGCTGAAAAAGGCGGCGTCCTGGTCCTTGAGGAAGGTTCCTTTGCCCTAAAACCCGATCCTTCCCATGTTGAATACCTCAAAAAATATCTGGGCAAGGAGATATTTTTCGGTATCCGGCCGGAGGATTTGACCTACGCCGTAAAAAGCACGGATAACAGTTTCCCCTCGAAGGTAACGGTAGTTGAACCGCTGGGCGCGGATATTCACCTCTGGCTGACTACTACCGCCGCCCAGCCCCTGGTCGCCCGGACTGAACCCCATTACGTGTTTAAGGTCGGCGATACCGCCAACTTTGTTCCCCGCATGGACAAGGCCCGGTATTTCGACAAGGAAACGGAACTTTCCATCCTTGCGGAACT
>JAISAN010000233.1 GCA_031266635.1 Treponema sp.
TACCGGAAATGAAATTTATCCGAAAGTGTATTGAGCGGTTTCACTTACAGGATAGGGCTGTACGGGACATATTTACCGCTTCTTTTTCCAGTACCGCAAGAAGCAATCAGAAGATTATATTGGATACCCGATTTTTCAAAACGGACAGGATAGACCTGCTTGCCCAAGCCATAGCGGTTCTTATGCTCTATCCGGTAGATCCTAATACTTATTTTATCAAAAATGCCGATCTGGAATGGCCGAATTTGAAGGAAGGCATAAACAAACATTTCGAAAATCTGGCACTTCAACTTGATTACCTCCCGCCCACAGAACCGGATACCCAAAAAGAGTGATGAGGATAAAGTAAAAGAGCTATTGAAAGACCACGGCAGAGTAAACTGGGCCACAGGGTCTATACTGGTTTTTCCCTGAATGTAAGCAAACAATGTAAGCAAAATCGATTATATCAGGGGAAGTCATGATAAATCATAAGGTTTCAGGCTTGATTTTCTTCAATATATGATATATTTTAATACCCTAAAGAAGATTCCTGACACCGTCTGACACTGAATTTTCCGAACTGAAAATCCTTGTGTCTAGAGTTCGATTCTCTGAGGCGGCAAAAGTAATGTCCCGCATGACGGGTCTTTTCAAAATCCGGTCTGTATGAACCGCCGGTTCGCTAAAAAGGTTCGGGAAAAACTACCCCTTGTTCCGAAGGGCGATAATCAATTCCACCTCGGAGATACTAACCTTGAGACGGGCGGCTATGATATTGGGGGCCAGACCCTGGGCGGCCAGGCCGGCGACCTGCTGTTTTAGGGAACGGGTTTCCGGCGGATTTTCCCCCGGGGCAGGGGCGCCTGAAGAAAAAACCGGAACCGGCGGCTGAGGAGCGGGAGAATTTATGCTGTCCGGGCCGGCGGGGCTTTCCCGGGGCGGGATTACGGCCTTCGGATTCTGCCCCAGGGCCTTATAGACCGTTTCAGCATTCCGGCGGCGGTCTAATTCCCGGACATAAACCCCTATTTTTTTATCCAGATCTTCAAGGAGAGTTTTCAGATATTTAACCCGTTCTTCCACCAGCGAAGCATCCCGCTCGGTAACAGCGTCAATGTCAAAGATGAGTTTATTCACTTCGTCCTGGTAGTTCTCCAGAATTTCCCGGGGGTCTGTTTTTCTTCTAAGGTAGGCCCGAAAATAAAAAAAGAAAAAAACGCACAATATTAAACTGGCGGCGGAAAAAAAGACCGGCAATGTCATGGAAACCTCAGCCGCTGATGTCGATATTTCTGCCCAGGGCAGGGTCCCGAATTACCGCGGACTCTTCCTGTTCGTCTTCCCCGGACTTTTTTTTATCCCGCCCCTGGCCGTCCGGCTCATTGTTTTCCCGGGCGCCCTGGTCGTTTATTTTTTCCGCTCCCTCTCCGGTATTCTGCACTTCATTAATCGACTGGATTTCTTCCTCGGTTTTTTTCTGCAGATGGACATTCTGGAGGACCTGCTGAGCCGCCAGCCCTTCCTTTTGGGCCGCCTGGCTTTTCCCAACCTTGTCCAGCTGGGTAAAAAGGGTCTGAAGGTCAATTGGTTGTATAGCCATCGGGACCCCGTTTTACATCTTCGTCAGGTTCCTCATACTTGGTAACCCTGATAAGACCGTTTTCAAGGATAAATGTAACCGCCCGGTATTCGTTCCGCACATCATCCTTGATATCCCGGATAAGGATTTTCACCCCCGGATATACCTTGGCGGAAGCGGATACCCGCCCCCGGTTTTTTATGCCGTCCAGAAATTCCTGGATCTTGACAATGCCTTCGTTGATTTTTTTCAAGTCCCCCATGAGGATCTGCCGCTTATCCATCAGATCCCTCATGTACGCCTCTTTGTCTTCGGGAAGGGACTTCCGCTGTTTTTTAATATTTATCAGGGTTTGCAGGTTACGCTGGAGCTCCTCAAACTGTTTTTCCGCCGATTCTTTGTTCAGTTTTAACTGATCCAGCTCCGCCTTGCTTTTTGGATCAAACCCCACTTCGCAAATCGTTTCAGTACCGCTGGTGGGACTGCCCAGAATTTTAGCGTTGATCTCCTCGGACGCCCGCAGGCGGCCCCCTACAATATGGGCCCGTTTTCCCTGGCAGATAATCCGCTTAAAAGCGTCTACCTGGGAATTGATAATCCCGTCCGAGGCGACCACCATGTTTCCCGCCTCCACAATGGCGTTTTCGATAAACCGGGCCCAGATGGACCGTCCTGCCCGGACCAGGCCGCCGCTTTTACCGGTTATTCCCTGGTGAACGATAATATCCCCTTCCGCATCCAGCTCCGCCTTTTCAACGGTTCCGTTTACCTCAATGTTCCCCGCAGCCTTGACGGAAAACCCGTCTTCCACATTCCCATTGATGATCACCGTACCCAGAAAAATGATGTTTCCGGTTTTCAGATTCACGTCTCCCTGGACAGTATATACCGGCTCAACATTGATCTTCCCCGAAACCACCACCACCTGGCCGTTAATATCGGCGATAATAGTAACGCCGTCATCCCCGACATGGACATTTTTACCCACCGGCAGGCCGGTATCCCTGCCGCTTTTGGCGGGAATCACCTTCCCGGTAACCGTTCTTCCCATCACACCCGCTTCGGGAGGTATTTTTTTTGCCAGCGGCTGATTTTCAACTACATTCTGGATAATATTGAGTTCCTTAAAGTCAACAGTCCCGTTGCTTGTCTCCCGGAGCCTAACCTTGGATTGATCGGTTTCAAAATTGTACTGAATGTAGGCGTCCCGGCCGTCTACAGACTTGGAACCTTCAGCCGCCACCACCGGTTCCTTGTAGACCGGCCTATCCACAAATTCCCGGAGAAAATCTTCCTTAACGCCGTATACCACCCGGTTATTCCGCAAAACACTGAGAAAAGTTTCCATCGGCAGATCGCAGCCACCCGGACCGGGGGGCGTTACCTGAATATACGCCCGCATCTCCCCTTCGATAACTTCCACCGAAACGGAACTGTCATTAACCGGATGGCGTTCAAAGTCCCCGATCCGGACATAGGCGCCCGCCGCTTCCTTTACGGTTTTCGAGACCAGGGTTTCATCAAAATCACGAACGCCCCGGGCGTGCAGGGCCTGTACGGCATGGGCTTCAACCGCCCGCCTGCCCTTGCCCACGGGGGTGCTTACCTTGAGAAAAGCGCCCTCATAGTTCAACTGAACAAAAGCTTCCCCGTCCTTGTTCTCGACAATGGGGATATTGGCCTCCCCGCCATCGCCGAAGATATTATCCTGATCCCTGTCTTTTTTAACATACACCCGTTCATAGGCCCGAATTTTCCAGTCTTTTTTCCCGGAACCAAAGAGACCGGCGGAACCTTTTTCCGCTATTTCGTATTCAAGCCGGCGGACGGGAATATCCAGCAGGGTTGCCGCTTCGGATACGGCAAGTTCAAGGGTGGGGCCGGATGTTTCAATGGTTTTGATTGTCCGGTCCTGCTCCAACTGTTTTTTAATAATATTCTGCAGCCGGACAAAGTCCACCATAATGCTATATTATCCCTTTACGGATATTGGTCAGCTTGGATCGGAGACGGATGATTGCCTTGGTATGAAGCTGAGACACCCGGGATTCGGTAACTTTCAGCACCCGGCCGATTTCCTTCAAGGTCAGATCTTCAAAATAATAGAGGACCAGAATTTTCTTCTCTTTGTCAGGAAGTTCATTAATCGCCTTCACAATAACCCGGCGAATCTCGTCTTTTTCTACCACCACATCGGGATTAAGGCTGGCGGGAGATTCAATGCTGTCCCCAATGGAAACCTTGTCGTTTTCATCGCCGGAAAACCATACATCATTGAGGGACAAGATGGACGTACCGGAAATTTTCATAATAGTTTTTAGATATTCCGCCTCGTCCATGCCCATAGAACTGGCAATTTCCTGATCCGTGGCGGTTCTCCCCAACTGGGCTTCCAGAGTTCCGATAGCCTCCTCCACCTCCCGGGTTTTCTGCCGCACCGACCGGGGCACCCAGTCAATGGTACGAAGTTCATCGAAAATGGCGCCCCGGATCCGGGTTACCGCGTAGGTTTTGAATTTTACATTTTTATCGGGATCAAATTTATCAATGGCGTCCAAAAGTCCGAAAAAACCAAAGCCCACCAGATCGTCAAATTCCACATTATGGGGCATTCCTACGGCGACCTTACCGGCCACATATTTAACCAGCGGGGCGTATTGTTTGATAAAAGCCTCTCTGATCTTCGGATCCCTGTTTTTACGGTATTGAATCCAGAGTTCCTCTTCAGTTTTCTCTTCCGGGAGGCTGTTTCCCATACTCTACCCTTTCATTCTTTACTTATTTTTGTCCGTATCGCGGCGGCAAGTTCCTTGGGATTAAAATCCCCCTTCAGACTTTGCGGTTTATTACCGGTTATATGCCGTTCCGAAACCGGAATAGAAACATCTTCCGCCTGCAATTCGACGGGCTCTTCTGTGGAGGGGCCAAAAGCCGCCGACATAGAATCCAAACTCGGTAAGCCCTCCCCCGGATCGTAGCCGCCGGAAGACGCCCCCGGTATTCCGGCAAGTTCCTCCGGGGATTCGGCTTGTAAGCCCGTTCCGCTCTTTTGAGTATAATCATCTTCACCGTTCTGATCCATACCCGTATTGTTTACCGGAGTTTTCCCATTGATCATATCCGTAATATTATCCACTTCGTCCCCGGAACCGGAATTGCGGTACATTTCCGGCAGAGCCGATTCCTGCTCATCCCCCAGTGAAATATCAACCCGGGAACCGGGGGCTTTCCCGGAACCCTCATCCTCGTTCCTGGAATACAGCAATTCAGGAATACAATTGTTGATCAGGAGCCATACAAGCCCGGCAAGAACAAAAAAAACAAGCCCAAAAACAAGGGCCCGGATCAGGACCATGGGAAAGCCCGCCCCGCTGATAATCCCCACCAGCAGAGACAAGGCAAGACCGAAACCACCGGCTATCGCGCTCCATTTTATGTTAAACAAAGGCTCCCTCCGTCATTTTGACCGGCCGAACAACTTCCGCATCATGCCCCCCAATCCCTCTGATTTCCGAAGTTCACTTTTTTCCAGCCGTTCCACGATATGTTGGACGCAGAGGCTTGCCTTACACCGGGGATCAATGACCATAAAGGGTTTCTGCCGTAAAACCGCGTGGGAAACCACCACATCATCGTAAATAAAGCCCAGGTAGTCCACCTTGAGATTGAGGAACTGCCCGGCAATGGTGATCATCCGGTCCGCCACCTTTTTCGCGTCCACCGCCCCCTTGGCCCGGTTCACCACCAGTTTCAGCCCCATATTGAGGTCATCGTATTCGGTGGCGATAATTTTAATGATCCCATAAGCATCGGTAATGGCCGTAGGCTCGGGGGTGGTAATAATCACCGCGTCGTCAGCCGCGGCGATAAAATCAAGGACATTGCTGGACACCCCGGCGCTGGTATCAATAATAATAATATCCGCGTTGGAAAGGGTATCCAGTTCGTTGATGAAATTCTGCCGTTCATTCTCGGCCATGTTGGCGATCTGGGAAAAACCCGACGCCCCCGCCACAATGGATATGCCGTAATCGGTGTCCACAAGGATCTCCCGAATGGTTTTTTGTTTTTTTATCACATGGTAAAGATTATATTTGGGAACCATATTGAGCATCACATTTACATTGGCAAGCCCCAGATCGGCATCCATGACCACCACTTTTTTTCCCAGACGGGCATACGCCAGGGCCATATTGACGGATAAATTGGTTTTCCCCACTCCCCCCTTGCCGGAGGTAACGGTGATGATCCGGGTTTTTTTGCTGTCCCTGGATACTATGCGGGAAGGTTTTTCCGGGGAACCGGAGGGGCTGTCCTTTTTCCGGTTCACGATTTCCCGCAGTTTTTCCGCCTGATCTTCCATTCCTCGCCTCCCTTAAATTTGATCCGCTTCATCCGCGGGGAACCGTTTTTCCACAAGCTCCCGGTTTACCTGAAAACCCTCCATACTAAGGAGGAAGCGCAGCACCGTAGCCCGGTGCAGGTCGCTGGGCACTTTCTGACCATCGGTTATATAGGCAAGATTTTTTCCCTTTTCCGCAAGGGCGCAAATTACATTGCCAATCCGGGTGGTTTCATCCAGTTTGGTCAGGATAAGCGAGCGGTAATTAAAAGGCTCAAACTGCCTGAGTATTTCCTGGATGTCGCTGGACTTGACGGTCGCCGCAATGACCAGGTAAACCTCCGCGTGATACCCGCAGGCATTCAGCAGTTCCTTCATCTTCCCCAGCTCCGCCGAATCCCGGGGGCTCTTGCCGATGGTATCAACCAGGACCAGATCAACCCCTTCGGCGGCCAGGGCAATTTCCTTCTTCAAATCGTTGTAATTATCCACATAGGCCACAGGAAAATCCATAAGTTCCCCGTAGGTTTCGATCTGGGCCCTGGCGCCGATGCGGAAGGCGTCAATGGTGATTAGCCGTACCGAACGGACTTTTTCCCCCCCGCTCCCCAGACCGAAGGACGCCGCCAGTTTGGCGACGGTGGTGGTTTTTCCCACCCCCGTGGGCCCTACCAAAACCATAATCCGGGGAAGCTTATGGTATTTCGATTCCTGAAACACATGAATGGTTTCTCCGATCCACTCCAAAACCTTGTTCTGAACTTCATTAAAATTATCAAGGGTCTCCAGGGTCAATTCCTTTCTTCCCCGTTCCAGGATGGCGGTGATATAAGCCGTGGAAAAATCGTTGAGGGCCAGCATTTCGGCGATCTGGGTCAGGACAGGATGATCCTCCTGCCGGGCGGGAACATCATGGGCATCAAGCTTTTCCTTGATGGTTCGTACTTCGTTCAGAATCATCATCTGGGTAGAATCTTTACCTGCCGCCGCGAGGACCTGTTTTTTGGCTTCCTCAAAATCCAGGGGTTTTTTGGGTGTTTCGGGGTTTTTGGGCATTTCGGCGTCCAGTACCGGGGCAGACAGGGGGCTGGAACCCACCGCCCGGCCCAGGCCGGATCCGGCCAAACTTTTGCTAAAATACTGGGGGATATAAAATTCGATTTCCACTCCGTTCCGGGGGAAAAAGCCCAAAAAGCCCCCCAGCCGAATATCCCGCTGGGTTACAATCTGGATCCGGTCGCCGTATTTGGCAACAATTTTACCGAGGCAGTCGTTATAGCTAATCCCCTGTTCTACAAAACATTCCATGTTTTTACCCTATCCATAGGACCAACCGCTTATGCGAACCCGCGGTTCGATAAAATTGGCTCTAAGTATCCAGTTTAATAACACCAATGAACATAACGGTAATATCCGGAGAAATTTCGGGAACCGAAATGACCGCCAGTTCGGGGATTTCCCGCTCCACCGCGTCTTTGACCAGGCGCCGGGCCGCCTCGGAACAGAGAATCACCGGCGGATACCCCTGACTCTTTACCGCCATTACCGCCTTGCTTACCGCCCGGAGCCAGGCCGCCTGGGTTTGGGGGTCCAGACCGGACCGTTCTCCCGTGATGGTTTCAAATCCGCTTTCAATGATTTTTTCTTCCAGGGTCTTGTCAATGGTCAATCCATGAAGACGGCGTTCATCATCGGCGTATTGGTGGCATATTTGGCTGCCCAGCGCCTGCCGGGCCTTTTCAACAAGGGCCTGGGGATTTTTTGACGCCGGGGCATAATCCGCAATGGACTCAAGGATCGAAATAGTATTCCGGATGGAAACCCGTTCCCGGAGCAGGCCCTGGAAGACCTTTTGTACAATTCCCACATTGGCGGCCTTCAACACCTCGCCGACCACCGCGGGATAATCATTATTCAGATGGTCGAGAATCGCCTGGGTGTCCTGGCGGCCGAGAATATCCGCGGCGTGCTGCTTAATAATCTCCGTTAAATGGGTAGCGATAATCGAAGGAGGGTCTACCACGGTATACCCCGCCCGCTCAGCCTCGTCCCGCCGGTCTTCGCTTATCCAGAGGGCGGGAAGTCCAAAGGTAGGCTCCTGGGTTTTTTCTCCCGCCAGCTCTTCCGTTACATTGCCGGAATTGATACAGAGATAATATCCCATGCGGATCTTTCCCCGGCCCGTATCGACTCCCTTGATCTTGAAGCAATACTCCGAAGGTTCCAGCATCATATTGTCCATGATCCGGATTTTGGGGATTACCAGGCCCAAATCAAGACCGGACTGCCGCCGGACCCCCTGGATCCGGTCCAAAAGCTCCGCCCCCTTGTCCTTGTCAACCAGGGGGATAAGGCCGTAACCAAGTTCCAGGGAAAGGGGATCCAGGGAAACTATCGGCGAGAGTTCCGCCGCCTCGGCTTTGGCTTTTTTGTCCGAATCCCCGGTTTTTGCCATCATGCCGTCAAAGTCCGCTTTCCGGCGTTTCCTCCGCCGCAGATAAAAGGCGTAGATCCCGACAAAAAAGGACATGGGGGCCAGTACATACCAGGGAAATCCCGGAATCAGGGCAAGGGCGGCAAGGACAACGGCGCTGACCCAGTAGATCCGTTCATCCCGGGCAAATTGTTCGTCCACCTGCTGGCCCAAATCGCCGGTGGCCGCGGCGCGGGTAACCACAATACCCATAGCGGTGGATACCAGCAGGGCGGGAAGCTGGGAAACAAGGCCGTCCCCGATGGAAAAAGTTATATAGGTGCCCACCGCCGCGCTTAAAGGCTCCTGGTGAATGGCAACGCCGTTGATGATCCCGCCCACAATATTCACCACGGTAATCAGGATACCAACCTTCACATTACCGGAGATAAAGTTACTGGCCCCGTCCATGGCGCCGTAAAAGGCCGATTCTTTTTCAAGTTCCGCTTTTTTTGTCCGGGCTTCTTCCTCGGTGATGGACTGGGCGCTCAACTCCGCCTCAATGGCCATCTGTTTAACCTGCATACTGTCCAGGGCAAAGCGGGCGGCCACTTCGGAAACCCGGGTGGCGCCTTTGGTAATGACCATTACCTGAACCGCGATGATAACAATAAAGATGATAAACCCGACCACCAGCCCTTCGGTTCCCCCGGAGCCGACAACAAAAGAAGAAAAGGCCCGGACCATCCGGCCGTCAAACCGCGCCCCCCGGACCAGGATCAGGCGGGTGGAAGAAATATTCAGGGCCAGGCCAAAAACGGTAACCGCCAGCAGTATAAAGGGGAAAAGACTAAAATCGGTAGGTTTTATCGTATAAATTACGATAAGCAGTATCATAAGGGAGAAGATCAGGTTAAAAGCCATAAGGGTATCAAGCAACACGGTGGGGATGGGGATAATAATCATCATCACCACCACCACCAGCACCAGTCCAATCAGCATGTCCCGGGAGGCCTTGAGCGGGCCCCGCCGGGAAGCGCCTTCCCTGTTTATCCGCGCCATGTCAGCCATCGGCAAACTCCTTTGTCATATCAGGCCCTCATTTCTTCGGCCTGGCGCCGTTCCGCGTTCAGCCGGTACACATAGACCAGCACATCAATTACGGCGTTATAAAACCTGACAGGGATAAGGTCCCCTACCTCGGTCTGCTGGTACAGGGCCCGGGCCAGGGGCCTGTTTTCCACCACCGGAACTTCATGTTCAGCGGCGATGCGGCGAATTCTCAAAGCTATTTCATCAACGCCCTTGGCAGTTACCTGGGGCGCCGCCCAGCCCTGCTCATATTTCAGGGCCACGGCAAAGTGGGTCGGGTTGGTGATCACCACATTCGCCTGGGGAACAATGGTTTCCATGTTTTGGGTCATCATTACCCGCATCCGCCGGCGGATCCGTTCCTGGATCATGGGGTCGGGCTCATACTGCTTCCGCTCTTTTTTTACCTCTTCCCGGGTCATCTTGTTCCGTTCCCGGAAACGCCAGCGCTGAAACAAATAGTCGGGAATGGAAAGCAAAAGGAGCAGCAGGGCGGAGATGATTAACATCTGCGCCGCCAGGGACGATATGGTGGTAAAACCCAGCCACAAACTCACCTTTTGCAGATTAACAAGCTTCTCAATATTGGATCGGATTAAAATCCAGGCCACCGCGCCGATGATAATCATTTTAATGATGGACTTAAAAAAATTAAAAAGTCCGTCTATGGAAAAAATGGTCCGCTGAAAAAACTTCCCCACCCGGGGGAGGATACGGCTAAAATCGGGCTCCAGGGGTTTGGTGGTAAAGATAAATCCCGTTTGGATAAGATTGGAGAACAGGGCCGCTATTACCGCCGTAATGAGGATTGGCGACACCAGGCGCGCCAGATACAAAAAAACGGTAAACGCCGCCCGCCTGTCCCCGGCGGGCTCCATCTCTACCGCCCGGAGCAGAAAAAACCGGACCATCTCTACACAGGTCCGCAGCATACGGGGGGCAAAAAACAAAATAACCAGGGCGGGCAGGAAGAGCCCCAGGGCGCCGACAAATTCCTGGCTTTTGGGAACCTGGCCTTCTTTTTCCCTGAGCCGTTTGAGCTTTACCTCAGTTGGTTCCTCGGTACGGTTTTGATCGTCGTCGGCGAACCACTGGAGGTCAATATCCCAGGGGTTTATCATAAGCCCTCCCCTATGGGTTCGCCAATCCTGACATACAGGGTCTCAATCGCCGAAAAACCCGCGTCCACAACCCGGCTGAAAGCTTCCACCATGAAGGGCAGGGAGAAAAAAATCAGGAGAAAAGCCACAGTTATGGAAATGGGAAACCCTTCGGAGAGGATGTTGACCTGGGGAGCGGCCTTGGAAATGAGCCCCGTGGACAGGGACGTCAGGAACAAAGTCCCCAGAATGGGCAGGGCGATGATCATGGCGTCCAAAAAAAGCCGGGTAAGCCCCGAAGTGAGCATGGCCGCCAACGTCTCCCGTCCCATGACCAGGGCCGGGGTGCTCAGGGACTGAACGGATCGATGGAAGCCCCCCAGGAAAAGCTGCTGGAAGCCCCCCACGGCAAGGAAAACCAACATGGCGACCAGGTTGAGATACTGGCCCATGAGGGGGTTTTCCACCTGGGACAGAGGGTCAAAGGTCTCGGACGCGCCGAACCCCATCTGCAGGGAAAAGAACTGCCCCGCGGTGGAAAAGGCGGCGTACAGAATGGTGAGAAAAAAACCTATGATGATCCCGATAATCGCCTCTCCAATCACCAGAAAAATGAAAGAAAGGCCGAAAAGCTCCACCTGAAGCCCCCCGAAGAAGGGAACGCCTCGGGCGTCCGGAATCACCCCGTAAGCGGCGAATCCCGCCAGGGCGATCTTCGCCACCTGGGGAATAGCCTCCGAAGAGAGAAGGGGCGCGGTTTCAATCATCGCCAGGGCCCGGACAGCGAGGAGCAAAAACACCGGCGCGGATTGCAGCATTTCATCCAACATTCGCCGCTCCCTCTTACCTCGCCATACTCGGAATCATCCGGAAAAGCTGCACGGTATAATCCCCCAGGGAGGAAAACATCCAGCCCCCCAGGAAGCCCAAAACCAGGAGTATGGCGATAACCTTGGGAACAAAGGTCAGGGTCTGCTCCTGTATGGAGGTCGTCGCCTGCAAAATGGCGACCACCAGGCCCACCGCCAGAGCGGAAAACAACAGCGGAGCGGCCAGGAACAGGGTTTCCAGGATCCCCCCCCGGAGGAGGGAGGTTATTTCGCCTATAGTCACATGTACTCCTAAATGAACGAACGGACTATCTGATCCGTCAAGAGCCCCCAGCCATCTATCAGGATAAAGAGGATGAGCTTGAAAGGCGTGGAAATCATGACCGGCGGCAGCATGATCATGCCCATGGACATGAGGGCGCTGGCCACCACCATATCGATAACGATGAAGGGAATATACAGCAATATCCCTATCTTAAACGCCACGGTCAGTTCGTTGAGGATGAAAGCGGGGATGAGCACATAGGTGGGAACATCCGCCAGGGTATCGGGCCTGTCCAGCCCCCGCATGGCCATGAACAGCCGGATATTTTCGGGCTTTCCCTGCATCTGCCGGTACATAAAGAGCCGCAGGGGCGCTTCCGCCTCTCGGTACGCGGTTTCCACCGTGATTTCGCCGTCCGCCAGGGGCCGGAAGGCGTTGTCGTACACCGTGGTCAAGGTGGGCCACATGATAAAGGCGGTCAAAAAAAGGGCAATCCCCAGGAGCACCTGATTGGGGGGCACCTGCTGGAGGGACAGGGCCCGTTTGATAAAGTCCAGTACGATGGAAATACGGAGAAAACTCGTCATCAGTATGATAATACTTGGCGCAAGGGAGAGGACGGTGAGCAAAAGGAGCAGTTGGAGAGAAAAAGCCACTTCCTCCCCGGATTCGGGGTTCCTGATGGTCAGGTCCACGAAGGGTATCACCGGGTCCGCCGGAGCGGCGGGGATACCCATGGTCCCGTCGGTGGACATATCGGGGAAAGGCAGGGTTTGGGCTTCAGCGCAGAACAGGGGAAACGCGAACAGGACGAGGAGGAACACCCCCCGGAGTTGTATCCGTTTTTGCCGCATACCTATAAACCTTTAAGCCTTTCCCGGTTTTTCCGCACATTGTCCGTGGAAAAACCCGGTTTTTCCGGGGGAAGACCCGCCCCGCCGCCGAAACGGCTGAGAAAAGCACGAAAATCAGGAAACTTTCCCCCGTGAGGATTGGAGCTGTTTTGGGAATACTCCAGGATCATGGCGTCCAGGGCTTCTTTGTCCGTTATCTCGGAGATCAGGGAAACCCCCCCCTCCCCCGCTCCCACAAGCCAGGCCTGGTTTCCCACATTTACCACGCAGACAAAACGGTTGGCGCCCAAATGGGCCTGGGTAAGGATCTTGAGGCGGGGGTCAAGGCGTTCCCGGGGCCGGGACGCCCGGCGTATGAAAAACACGACGCCGTACACAGCCGCGGCCACCAGGGCCAGGACCAGCACCATCCTGAAAACGGCGAATCCCGACGCGGCCGGAACGGGATCGGTCCCGCTTACGGGTTCCCCCAGGATAATGGCGGATTCATCCGGAATTTCCGTCCGGCTTTCAAGGGCCTCCGGGGCGGAAAACGGTATTTCCCCGCCCATATCCGCATCCTGCGCGGCCAGATAGAAATTTTGATTGAATATGGCGAAGGTAAGGAAAACCAACGCCGGAGTTAAACATAACCGATTCAGTTTTTCCCCTCCCAAGTACAAACTGATCCTCAATATAAAGATACATGAGCTTGTTCCAAAACCCGGTTGGTTTTGGACAAGCTCTTGGAAAAACCGGTCAAAAGCCCGGTTTTTCCATTAAATTCAAGGAAGCTGTTCCAAAAACTGAAGTTTTGGAACAGCCTCACATTATTATTATAGGCCATTGTTTTTATTTTGTCCAGTAGTTTACACAAAAAAATAAAAAAATGGAGGCTTTTTCATTAGCCAAAAAGTTAAGGCCCCCCGGGCCCCCCCGGGTTTTGGAACAAGCTCAATCTTCTATTTTCAAATCGGGCCTCGCCAGAAAATCTTCAAGGGATAGATAGAGATATCCTTCTTCCGCGGCATTCTCATTTTCCGCCGCAGACTTTCTCATGCCTTCGAGCTGGGCCGTGGCAGATTCAATGTATGATTGACGCATCTCTTCGCTCATGCCTTTATACGTTTTGACAAATTCTATATTATATTCCATTTGATACATCCCTGATTCAAACAGACTGAAACCTACCGGGCATACGGATAAAGCCCTGCCGTAATTTTCCCTTCCAAAACTGCTGACCTCAAAAATTTTAAAATAGAACAGATCCTTTGCCAAATACCGCTTGTAATACC
>JAISAN010000256.1 GCA_031266635.1 Treponema sp.
TAGAGTTGTTCAGAAACTTCAGTTTCTGAACAACAACCACTAAAAAAACAGCAAAATGTGGAACATTTTGCGAGACTTGTTCAATAACCAACCGGGTTATTGAACAAGTCAAATACAAGGGAGCAGAAGATGGCGATGGATGATGTATTTGATAAATTGAGGACCCTCCAGGATATTCTTTCCAGGAAGATTATCCTGGAACAGGATATTCAGGAGATACCGAAACTGCTGGTTACCCAGGAAGAACTCCTGGCCCGGCTCAAAAAGACCTATATCGAAAAAAACCAGGATTACGAAAAGGCAAAAGCGGCGGAATCGGAATTCCGGAATAAGCTGCTCGACGCTGAAACCTCCCGGGAACGGGCGGAAAAAAACATGGATTCCATCAGTACCCAGCGGGAATATGAAGCGCTGGACAAGGAAATTCGTGATGCTTCCGAAAAGGAACAGCAATACCGCAAAGAACTCCAGAGGGAGGAGCGGTTTTTGTCGGACCTGGATGAACAGATGAAAGAAAGCGCCTCCATGATCGAAAGGCAGGAGATGGAACTGACTAAACGCCGGGCCGGAATTGAAGCTGAAATCGCGGAAAAGAAAACGCAGATTGACGATCTGGTCAAACAGGAGCAGGAACTTATTCCGGATCTTGATTCGGAGGTGCTTTTCAAGTTTGAACGGATTATCCGGAACAAAATGGGCCGGGGCATTGTGGCCATTAAGGGCAATGTCTGTATGGGCTGCCACATGATACTCCCCATTCAATTCGCCAATATGGTCCGCAGGGGAGAGGATATTGTGTTTTGCCCCTACTGTTCGAGAATTCTGTATTATGAGGAATCGGAAGAGGGAGAAGAAGATTTCTTTGACAGCGGGGATTCAGGCAGCCTGTCGGATTTGGATGATATAGACGAAGATGAATTTGACGATGAGGAAGAGGAGGAAGAAAAAGTAAATATCGACTATGAAGAGTAAATAGAACGATGAACCAGGCTGCCGCGGGGCGGCTGTTCCGGCGGCTTAGGCCCAATGGAACAAGCGGCCTTGAGGAAAGTCCGGGCTCCGCAGGACATGATGCCGGGTAACGCCCGGGCGGGGAGGGTGAAAATCCTTTCCGACAGAAAGCGCAGCAGAAAATATACAGCCCCGGCGGCCGCCCGGCAACGGGCGGTTTCCGGCGGTAATGGTGAAATGGCGTAAGGAAAAACCCTCCGGGTTTTTCCGGGGTAAGAGCCCACCGCGGAATTGGCGACAATTCCGGCACGGCAAACCTCATCAGGAGCAAAGTCAAGCAGCGTGGAGAGGCTTTGCCTCTCCGGGGAAGGGGCGTTGTCCCGTTCCCGCCGGTGGTCCGCCGGTTAAAACGCGGGTAGACTGCATGGATGTTTTCCGCAAGGAAAAACACAAGATAGATGGCAGTTTGACAATTTTGTCATGGAATTTCCGCCCTCGGGTGAAAATTCCCGCAGATTATTTACCTCGCGGTAAATAATCTGACAGAACCCGGCTTATGGTTCATCGTTTTTTTATAAAAAGTCGGTTTCAAAATCCCCTTGGGTTTTGGAACAACCTCAATTGACTTTATCGTTCAAAAATAATAATCTAGTACAAATATGTCTATTATGAAAAGTCGTTCTAATTACGGTCTTCATTTTCACCGAAAAAAAACCATATACAAGGCGGCGGCCGCGATAGCGGCGGTACTTGTGGTTTCAAGTTCCCTGGTTTTTTTTATCAGCCGGAAAAACAGGCTGGGTAATGAACGGCAGGAATTACTGGAATATTGGGAAAGCGGTTTTTTTGATTTGGCCTTCAGCGCCAGCGGCGCCGCCCTGCTTTCCAAACCAATGGATTATTTTTTTTTAACCCTCCGGGGGTTTTCCGCCTATCAGCTTGGTATCGCCCAGATCAACAATGCTGATACCCTGGCATATATTGATGAGTGTATCTGGTCCCTGCGGAAGGCCATGTTATTGAAAAACAGCCAAAACGATGGACGGGTTTTTTATGTGCTGGGAAAAGCCTATTATTACAAGGGGCCGGAATACGCCGATCTGGCGGTTTTATACCTGGAAAAAGCCCGGTCTGTTCTGTACCGGGCGGAGGATATTCCCGAATATTTGGGGCTTGCCTATGCGGCGCTTCATGATTACCGGGGCAGCGTGGAAGCTTTCAGCCAGGCCCTGACGCCTTCTGCGGCGTATTCATCCGGGGATGCCGGAACCGGGGTGGATTTCGGGGGGGTACAGCCCTCTGATGTGTTACTTTTGTCCATTGCCCGTTCCTATATGGCCCTGGATGAATTGGATGCTGCCCAGGCCTATCTTCTGCGCTGTATTGAAATTTCCCGGGACAGTAATATCCGGGTGGCGGCCCGGCTCCTGGCGGCGGAAATTCTGGGCAAAAACGGGGATGCCGGGGGGGCGGAACTTCAATATATGGCCGTTCTTGAAGAAACCGGAGAAAATGCCGAGGCCCATTATCAACTTGGGGAATTGTATGCCGTCGGGGGAGATATGACCCGGGCCAGAGCGGAATGGCGGCGGGCCTACCGGATTGATCCGGCCCACGCCGGAGTCCGTATACGGCTTGGAATGTAACAACCAATGAACTTCCCCGTCGCAAGCGGCGGGGTATCTCGTAAAGCGTTGCGTCGTTTACGAGGTTCGTTCTGTAATAAGCGCCGGATAAGCGGAGTTGAGAGTTTAGGAGGAAATATGTTTGGGAATAGTTTTTCGGATATTGGCATTGATTTAGGAACCTGCAATACCCTTATCTATATACGCGGAAAGGGCATCGTCCTGAACGAGCCTTCGGTGGTGGCGGTTGAACGGGGGACCAAAAAAGTGGTTGCCGTTGGGGCGGAGGCCAAGCGGATGCTTTGGAAAACGCCGGCAAACATTATCGCCATCCGGCCCATGCGGGACGGGGTTATCGCGGATTTGGAATCTACCGAAAAAATGATCCGGTATTTTATTTCCCGTGTTTTGCCCCGGTACCGGTTTATCAAACCCCGGATGGTTATCGGTATCCCCTCCTGTATTACCGAGGTGGAGCGCCGGGCGGTGGAGGAAAGCGCCTATAAAGCCGGCGCCCGGGAAGTTATCGTTATCGAGGAAAGCCTGGCCGCCGCCATTGGCGCGGATATTCCCATCCGGGAGCCGGCGGGGCACATGATCTGCGACATCGGCGGGGGAACCACGGAAATTTCCGTCATTTCCCTGGGGGGTATGGTGGTGACCAATGCCATACGCCTGGGGGGGGATGAATTTGACGAGGCGATTATCAAGCATGTACGAAGCGTCCACAATCTGATTATCGGGGAACAGATGGCGGAACGGCTGAAAATTGAAATCGGCAACGCCTCTCCCGACAAAACCATTGAAAAAGTGGAAGTCAAGGGAACCGATGCCATTACCGGGCTGCCCCGGCGGCTGGAAATTGATTCCGTGGAAGTTCGGGAAGCCCTGAAGGACCCCATCACCCAAATTATTGATGAAATCAAATCGACCCTGGGGCAGACGCCGCCGGAGCTTGCGGCGGATATTGTGGAACGGGGCATTGTAATGACCGGCGGCGGTTCGCTGCTTAAAGGGCTGGACAAACTCATATCCCGGGAAACCGGGGTTCCGGTGATCATCGCCGAACAGCCCCTGGACTGCGTTGCCCTGGGGGCGGGAAAATATTTTGAGTATGCCAAGGGTCTGAATAACACCCGTACCATTTACGACGAATTAAACTGACGGGTCTATGCCGCTGACGGGGAATCGGAACCGGAGACAGAAAAAACGGGGAAACGCGGAGGTCTACACTTTCGCGTTTCTTTCTCTGGTTTCTTTTTCCGCCCTGTTTTTTTCTACCCGCAGTTTTATTGTTGATTTTAAGGATATGGGTTTAACCGTATTTTCCGGCGTCCGGGGGGGAATTTATAAAGTATCGTCCCTGGTATCCCGGACCATTCTTTCGATTAGGGAATTGGCGTCCCTGCGCCGGGAATATACGGAACTTGCCGGCCGGATTACCCGGTATGAGCAGTTGGAACGGAGCGCCGCCGAAATAGACCAGGAAAACCGGCGGCTCCGGGAACAACTGGGATTTTCCCAAACCATAAGCTACCGCCACATACCGGCGGAAATTACCGGCCGGGACCCGGATAACCTCTTTAAGGCCTTTGTCATCAACAAGGGAAAATATTCAGGGGTAAGCGCCAATATGGCGGTTATTGCCTTTTATAACGGAACCCAGGGGCTGGTAGGCAAGGTTATTCAGGCCGGACAGTTTGAAAGCCTGGTAATGCCCCTTTTTGACGTGAGCTGTTCCGTGGCGGCCCGGCTGGCCGTATCCCGGTATGAGGGTCTGGTGGAAGGGCAGGGCAGCCCCGATGATCCCCTGCTGATGCGGTTCATTCAAAAACGCGCCAGGGATGAGATTAACTACGGGGATATGATTGTTTCCAGCGGTATGGGAGGGGTGTACCCTCCGGGGATTAATATCGGCAGGGTAAGCGGGGTAAACTACCAGGAATACGAAATTTCCATGGAGCTTAGCCTGGAACCGGTGATTGATTTTTCCCGGCTGGAATACGTGTTTGTCATTGATCCCCGGAGAGAACAGGATGGCTAAAAACACTATCTGGGCGGTTATTTTTGCCGTTGGTATGGACATTCTGCAGTCAACCCTGCTTTCCCGTTTTGCCCTGTACGGGGCGGTTCCCGACCTTGCCCTGGGAGTTGTTGTGTATTCCGCCTATGTGAACGGTATTATGACCGGGCAGCTTTCGGGCTTTTTTTCCGGCGTGCTCCGGGATTTTCTTTCCGCCGCCCCCCTGGGGCTCAACGCCCTGATCCGTACCATCGCCGGGGCTCTGGCGGGGCTTATGAAGGGAACTTTTTTCCTGGACATCTTTTTTCTTCCCATGATCCTCTGCGCCGCCGCCACCATCCTTAAAGCCCTTATTCTGCTTTTGCTCCACCTCTTGTTTGCCGGGGAGGTTCCCGTCTATTCCCTGACGGCGCCGGTTTTTTGGATTGAACTGGGGTTCAACACCCTTTCCGCTCCCCTGCTTTTCGGCTTTTTAAAGCTTTTCCATCCCCTTTTAACGGACAGGAGAAATTGATGCCGCCCGTAAAAATAGCCCCCGAAGACGAAGGGCCGGAAAAAAGAATACGGTTTTTGAAGGTCTTCTTTGTTTTTATCTTTGTAATTTATGGACTCCGGCTTTTTTCCATGCAGATTCTCAGTGGTGAATTATACCGGTCCCGGGCCCAGGATATTGCCCGGAGAACCACGGTTATCCCCGCCCAGCGGGGCGAAATATACGACCGGAATTTTAACCAGCCGCTGGCGCTGAATACCGACTCTTTTGCGGTAAGTCTTACCCCCGCCGAAGTACCCAGGGGGGAAATGGCCGCTTTGCTGGAGCGGCTCAGCCGAATTTTGGGTCTTTCGGGGGAGCAGATCGAGGAAAAAATTCCCCCCCAGTATTATTACCTCTACCAGCCGGTGGAAGTGGCGGTTAATGTTCCTTTTCGTGTTATCGCCGCCCTGGCGGAGAATGTGGATACCCTGCCGGGAGTTTCCTGGCAGTCCAAACCCATGCGAAATTACGTTGATCCCGGGAGTATCTCCCATCTTCTGGGGTACGTGGGGGATATTACCCGGGATGAGCTGACCATGCTCTATAACAAGGGGTATCAGCAGGGAGACCGGATCGGCAAGGCGGGCATTGAACGGCAATACGATGAGATTCTTCGGGGCAGGGAAGGGCGGGAGACCCGGATTGTGGATGTCCGGGGAAGGCGCATTGCGGGGGCGGGAAACATCATCCGGGAGTCCCCGGTTATGGGGAAAAACCTGGTTCTGACCATTGACCGGTCTATCCAGACCCTGGCGGAAAAGGCCCTGGGGAACAGAATCGGCTCGGTGGTGGTGATGCGGCCCGGCACCGGGGAGATACTCGCTATGGTATCCTATCCCTGGTACGATCCCAACCTTTTTAACCGTATTGATATGGGAACCGAATACCAGGCCCTGAGCAACGATCCCAACAAGCCTTTTCTCAACCGGGCCATCCAGTCAAGCTACCCGCCGGCCTCAACCTTTAAAATCGTTATGTCCACGGGGATCCTGGCGGAAAACGCCTTCCCGGCGGATCAGCTTATTGACTGCCGGGGGGAAATCAGTTATGGGGAACGGCTGTGGCGCTGCCATATTCGCCGGCCCGGCCATGGCCGCCTCAACCTCCAAAAGGCCCTGGCTCAGTCCTGCGACATTTATTTCTGGACCGTCGGGCGGGATTACCTGGGGGTGGAACGGATTGTATCATACGCCCGGGAATTCGGTTTTGGGGAACCCACCGGCATTGATCTGCCGGGAGAAATTTCCGGCTTTATTCCCACCCCCCAATGGAAGGACCGGCGTTTCCATGAGCGCTGGCTGGGAGGGGATACGATGAATATGGCTATAGGACAGGGCTATACCCTGGTTACCCCGGTACAGATGGCCGCCATGACCGCTATGGTGGTAAATGACGGAAAAATATACCGGCCCCATATCCTCAAGGAAGTCCGGGACCCTGTTTCCGGGGCGGTGGAACGGGACATCCAGCCGGAACTGGTCCATGAAAGCGATATAAATCCCCGGATTTTTGAAAGAGTCCGGCGGGATATGCGGAGCGTTATCAGCGAAGGAACCGCCCAGTTTCCCCTGAACATCAGATCCGTGCGGATTGCCGGAAAAACCGGCACCGGAGAAGTGGGGCTCCAGGACCGGTGGCACTCCTGGTTTACCGCCTATGCCCCCTATGAAACGGCAAACCCCGATGAACAGGTTGTGGTCTCTCTTATTGTTGAGGCGGTGAATCACTGGGAATGGTGGGCGCCATACGCTTCGGCAATTATTTTTCAGGGTATCTTCGCGGGACAAAGCTATGAGGAAGCGGTACAGGTTCTGGGCCCCCAATATTTTATGCCGGTTCAGGGACGGCGGGAATGAGAATCCGGAATATCGTAGAAATAGATTTTTTTCTCCTTTTGGCGGCGATTATACTGACGGTATTCGGAGTCCTGTTTATTTATTCCTCCGGGCTCAGCTCTTCGGGGGTTTTGGTTTCCAGCGAATATGTACGGCAGATCATCTGGGCCGCCGGCGGGGTGATTATTGCCCTGTCCTTATCCATGACCGATTACCGCCGGATTCGGGATCTTTCCCTGTATTTGTATCTGGGAACCCTGGCGCTTCTCCTGTATACCTGCCTTTTCGGGCGGCTGGTAAACGGCGCCCGGGCCTGGATAGGAATCGGTTCATTCGGTATTCAGCCTTCGGAATTCGCCAAAATTACCACCATCCTCTTTCTTGCCCGCTGGCTGGGAGATACCAAACATTCCTCCAAAAAGCTTCTCCGTTTTTTGACTTCCTGTCTTATTGTATTTGTTCCTATGGGGATCGTCCTCATCCAGCCTGATTTTGGAACCGCTCTGGTGTTTATCCCCATCCTTCTGGTAATGACCTTTGTTGCCGGGGTGTCCATTAAATATGTAATTTTTTTAAGCGCCTGTATTATTCTGACAGGGTTTTTGATGGTCCTGCCCCTGTGGCAAAGTTATATTTTGCGTAACTCCCTGCCCGGTTTGATGATCCTTACCAATTCCCGCCTTATCCTCATAGCTATCTCTGTTCTGGGCCTTATCGCCGCCATTGCGCTTTTTGGTTTTATCAAATACAAAAAACGCTATTTTTTCTGGATCGCCTACGGCGTCATAATTGTTGTCCTTTCCCTGGGAGCTTCTTTTATGTCCCACCGGGTGCTTAAGGACTATCAGATTATGCGGCTCATCGTGTTTCTTGATCCCAATGTCGATCCCCGGGGGGCGGGCTGGAATATCATCCAGTCCATAACCGCCATTGGTTCCGGCGGCTTTACCGGAAAGGGCTACCTGCAGGGAACCCAGAGTCATTACCGGTTTCTGCCCCAGCAAAGTACGGATTTTATTTTTTCGATTTTTACCGAGGAATGGGGCCTGCTGGGAGGCATCCTGGTTTTTGCCCTTTTTCTGCTTATCTGTTTACGGCTGGTGCGGATCATGAAAACCACCACGGACCCTTTTGGGACCTATATCTGCGCCGGCCTGGCGGCCATGTTTATATTTCATTTTCTTGTCAATGTGGGGATGACTATGGGGATTATGCCCATTACCGGAATCCCTCTGCTTTTTATGTCCTACGGCGGTTCCGCGCTTATTTCCGCCATGATCGGGATAGGACTGGCCTTGAGTATTTATGTAAGAAGGTTTAGCCGCTAAGATCCATGAAAATTCAATATATCGATCCCCTGGAAAAGCTGGGAAAACTGCTGCTGGAAGTTGAAAAACCGGGCCGCTATACCGGCGGTGAATACGGCAGTATAAGCCGGCGTCTTTTTCCTGATGAAGACCAGGCTTTTTTGCGGATGCTCATAGCTTTTCCTGACCTCTATGAGATCGGCATGTCAAACCAGGCGTTCAGAATCATTTACAACCGGCTGAATAAAATTCCGGGAATTTCCTGCGACCGGGTCTTTGCCCCGGCGCCTGATTTTGAATCCCTGCTCCGGCGGCAAAACCTGCCCCTTTACGGCCTTGATACGGGGATCAGCCTTAAAAATCTGGATATTCTCATGTTTACCCTGGGTTATGAGCTGGGGATTACCGGAGTACTGGCCATACTGGATTTATCCGCCATACCGGTTTTTTCTTCCGGCCGGGGAGGGGAGGACCCCATCGTGATTATGGGCGGTCCCTGCGTTTCCAACCCCCTGCCCTATGCGGCCTTTATCGACGCCTTCTGGATAGGGGAGGCGGAGGCTGGTTTTTTTGAACTTGCCGGGGAATTACAGGCCATGAAACAGGCGGGAGCGGGCCGGGGGGAGCTTCTTGAACGGATTTGCAGCCACCCTTCGGTGTGGGCCCGGGGAAAAAGCAGCGCTGTCCGGGCCATCGACGCCGGTTTTGCTTCCCGATCCCCGGACGCCGCTGTTTTTCCGGTTCCCAGCATGAAGACCGTCCAGCACCACGGCGCGGGGGAGATTTTGCGGGGCTGTCCCAACGGCTGCCGGTTTTGCCACGCCGGTTTCTGGTATCGGCCCATGCGGCAAAAACCCGGAGACGTGGTTGCCGGGGAGGCCGAAGCTTTTATCAGCCAGGGTGGATACCGGGAGATCAGCCTTTCTTCCCTTTCCAGCGGGGATTATGTCTATATTGGCGATCTGGTGGATCAGCTTAACCGGAATTTCGCGGATCGCCATGTTTCTTTTCAGCTTCCGTCACTGAAGGTTTCCAGCTTTTCCCTTCCTCTGCTGGAAAAAATTTCCGAGACCCGGAAAAGCGGCCTGACCTTTGCGGTGGAAACCCCGGAGGAAAGCTGGCAGCTGGCGATCAACAAAATAGTCAGCCGGGAGAATGTGCTAAATATCCTGCGAGAAGCCAAACGGCGGGGCTGGCGGGGGGCAAAATTTTATTTCATGATCGGTCTGCCCCTGGGGGATCTTCCGGCGGCAGATGGCGACGGGCAGAGTGAAGAAACGCGGATTGTTGATTTTATTGCCGGTCTTGGCCGGAGCGCGGGGATGTTTTTTAACATCAACGTGGGAATTTTTGTGCCCAAGCCCCATACCCCTTTTGAACGGGCGGCCCAGATTACCATGACCGAAGCCCGGGGAAAACTGGAATATATTCGTTCCCGGCTGAAACCCCTGGGCCATAAGGTAAGCATCCCGGATCCCCTGCTTTCAGCCATCGAGGGGATCTTGAGCCGGGGAGATGAAAGAACGGGGGAGCTTATTAAAACGGCCTTTGACCGGGGCTGCCGGCTTGATGCCTGGACAGAATATTGCCGGAAAGATCTGTGGGAAGAACTTCTGGTTTCGTATAAAGACCTGACGGAGGAAATTTTAGGTGAAAAATCCACGGAAAAACCTCTGCCCTGGAATTATATAAAATCCGGCGTCTCAAATTCCTATTTGGAAAATGATTTTTCCCGCTCAATATCCAAAGAAATTACTTCAACGTGTATTAATAAATGTACACATCCCTGTGGAATTTGTAAAAAGGATATTAATATAGTTCACAATACTATACACCATGATAATTTACTTTATGAAAATCCACTGCCAAATCCGGAAAAATCCCCGGATGAACTGGCCGAACCACCTGCCCAGGCCAAAGCGGACCGGGATTTTTCTCTCTGGCGTATTATTTTCTCTTTTTCCAAAGAAGGACGGGCTGTTTTTTTATCCCACCTCAGCATGGTGGAAGTTTTTTCCATGGCACTGCTCAGGGCGGGGGTCCGGGTATTATTTACCCGGGGCTTTAACCCCCTGCCAAAACTGGAAATCTGCGCGCCCCTGTCTTTGGGAATATCCTCGGCGGGGGAGATTGCCGCGGTTGACACCAGGGATTATTACGCCGCCGAGGATTTTGCCGCCGCCATGAACGGCAAGCTGCCTGAAGGCATCCGTATACAAGGGGCGGATAATTTTTTTATCCCCGGCGGTGAAAAAAAATATTCCCTTGCTTCCCGGCTCTGGGGTTTTTCATACGCAGGAGACCGGGATACCGTTGATATGGTAAAAGCCGGTGACGAAAAAAAATACCGCGCCCTGAGGACTGAGCCGGACAATGGCTCCGTATTTGGCCTTAAGCGGCTTTCGGTTCTGGCAAAGGACCCCGAAAACCCGGATCAGGGGCGTTCATTTTTTACCGCCTTCCGGGTTTTATACCCCATTAGTAGACAGAATAGACATTATGATTAGTAAAATATATGGCAAAATTTAGCCCTACTACCTTGTAAAAGACTAAAAAAAAGACTAAAAAAATGATTAAGAGAAACCGCAAAGGACGCAAAGAAGACGCAAAAATCGCAAAGAAAACCATATTCTTTGTGTCCTTTGCGTAATCTTGGCGATCTTTGCGGTAAATTCTTCATTGAGTTATCCTGCAAATTAGTGTTTACAAGGTACTACTCTGTAAAA
>JAISAN010000018.1 GCA_031266635.1 Treponema sp.
GGGCCGGGGCGGCAGGCCCAGGCTTTTGCGTACATTGTCGGGGTCCAGTTCCCCGGTCCGGTTTACCGTGCCGTCCAGCTTCCCGGAAACCGCTGTGGCCTGGGGCAGTATCCCCCGGAGCCGTTCCTCAATAAAGGGCTGGCCTTCCTCGATAACCAGAACCCGCTCCGCCTTTTCGCAGAGTTTCCGTATGGCCTCCACAGGCAGGGGATACGCGCCGATGTGGAGCCGGGGCGGGGCCTTGCCTCCCCGGTCGCGGACAAAATCATCCCGGTTTTCCTCGTAGTAGTTCCCCCCCAGGCCCGCGGTGATGATAACCAGATCATGCCGCGTGTTGCCGCCGCTGTTTTCGGTTCCGCCGCCCTCCGGCATATCCAGCCGGTTCACCCGGTGGCCCGCCGACCATTCGCCCATGACCCGCTGTTTTTCGATCAGGGAGGCGTAGTTCCGCCGGGCGTAGGCGGGAAGGAGCATCCATTGGGTTTTGTCTTCCGTCCGGGCCAGGGGATTGGCCGCCCTGGGCGGGGCCGGGACGATGGCCGCCCTGGCGTGGGAAAGCCGGGTGGAGAGGCGGAGCAGCACCGGTACATGAAACCGCTCGGAAATTTCAAAGGCCTCCCTGGTCATGTCGTAGGCTTCCTGCTGGTTCCGGGGTTCCAGGCAGGGGATCATGGCAAAGGCCGCGTAGAACCGGGAATCCTGTTCGTTCTGGGAACTGTGCATCCCCGGATCATCCGCCGCCGCGATCACCAGGCCGCCCTTGATCCCCAAGAGGGCCCCGTTGATAAAGGGGTCGGCGGCCACGTTGAGCCCCACATGCTTCATGGTGATGATGGCCCGGCGGCCCGAAAAACTGGCCCCCAGCCCCGCCTCCAGGGCGGTTTTTTCGTTGGTACACCAGCGGGCAATGGGGCCGTCCCTTCCGGCGGTCCGGGCCGTATCATATTCGGCGATGAGGTATTCGAGAATTTCCGTGGAAGGGGTGCCGGGGTACCCGTAGGCGGCGCTTATGCCCGCATGGATGGCTCCCAGGGCCACCGCTTCATCGCCCAGGAGGGCGGGCTGTAAGGTGTTTGAATCGTTCAAAGAGCGCTCCAGATGCTGTTAAAATCTATGTTCAGGCCCGGCAGGACGGAAACCCCCAGGGTTTCGGCATTGCCGTAGACGCTGGAAATAAAATGTTCCGGCGATTTTTCATCACCCTGTTCCAGAATATGTACCTGAATATACTTTGTTTCCGGGTCAACAATCCAATACTCCCGCACCCCCGCCATGAGGTATTTGGAAAATTTTAAGAGCAGGGGAATTTCACTGTTCGAAGGGGAAAGAATTTCAATCACCATGTCCGGCGCTCCCCGGCATGCCTTGCCGTCGGCAATTTTTGACCGGTCGCAGATAATCAGTAAATCCGGCTGGACCACCGTATCATCGCTGCCGTCTTCCGTGGGGAAAAGCCGCACGTCAAAGGGGGCGGTAAAAACCTGGCAGGGCTTGCCTTTGAGGAAATTTCCAAACTGGAGCAAGAGTTCCCTGCTGACGGCCTGATGCGCCACCGAAGGGGCGGCCATCATATAAGCTTCGCCGTTTATGATCTCGTACCGTTTATCCGTGTCCCAGGCCAGATAATCCGCGTAGGTATAGCGGCTTTTTTCATCCATTTCAAACGCCGTTGACATATCCGTCTCCTCTCTCCCTTTTACTATAACTGTTTTTTAAATCCCCTCAAAGGCTTTGTCGATCAACTGTTTTTCCGGCGGGGAAGTGAAGCGGGAAACCAGGGGAACCACGATGAAGGGAACCGTAATGGCGAAGGAGGCGGCCAGGGGAGACCGGGAAGCGCCCAGGACGAAAAAGAGGATGATCTCCACGGCCAGGCCGGAAAGGAGCCCCGCGTAGGCCCCGGCTTTGGTAACCCGCTTACTGTAGAGGCCCAAAATGTACGGGGCGGCGAAGGCGCCGGACACCACCCCCCAGCTTAAAGACATAAGGGTAACGATAAAGCCGATCTGAAACCGGGATATAAAATAGGAAACAATGACGAATATGGCGGAAAGAAAACGCATCATCGCCACGGAGCGGTCTTTGCCGGTTTTAACGTCCACCCGGGAGGGGTAAAGGTCGATGGCCACCGACGAGGAAGACACCAGCACCAGAGACGAGAGGGTGGACATGGAGGCGGAAAGAACCAGGAGGAGAATCAGGGCCAGAAGGAGCTGTAAGTTCCCGGTGAACTGGTTGGTCAGCAGGGTAGGGACAACGGAGTCGTAGAGGATGGCCCCGGCTTCGTTCCGGGGCACCGTGTCGAGGTTGAAAAACACATGGGCGTAGGCCCCCGTAAGGTAGGCGGCGATGCCGATCATCAGGGCGAAAACCGTGGTTACCACGGCGGCCCGGGGGATCACCTTCTCGTTTTTAATGGCGTAGAATTTCTGGGTCATCTGAGGGAGGCCCCAGGTGCCGAAACTGGTCATAAACACCAGGGAAATAACCGTCAGCGCCGAAGGCTGTTGGGCCTGAGGGACGTGGAGGCCGTAATTTTCCGCCACCTTGCCGAGCATTTCAAAAAGGCCGCCGCCCTGGCCGGAGAGAACCAGAATCATCACGGCGGCGCCGAAAAACATGATGATCCCCTGGAT
>JAISAN010000059.1 GCA_031266635.1 Treponema sp.
CCTCCCCCTGGTCGGCGGACCGGAGGTGGTTCAATTCCCATTGGTCTGTCTATGTTGATTTTAGCCCCTAGGGGAATTGAACCCCTCTTTTAAGATTGAGAATCTCATGTCCTAACCGATAGACGAAGGGGCCTGGTATTCAAAGACCGGAGGTCTTTGAAGGTATACAAATCAGGCCGTTAAACAAACCATCCTTTTTACGGAAAAGAGACAAACCCTCGCAGGAGGCGCTCCTGTCCGCAAACTCTATTTCTTACGGTATCAATAACCCGGTAATAAATTATACGAATTGTACTATATACCCCCTTTCCTTAAGTTGTCAATATACCGGGTTTTTCCAAAGTCCGGCCGGTCTTTCCAAAGCCAAGGCTGCGGGTCCGCGCCAACCGGGTTGGTCCGGCGCCCTAAGGTATATGCCGCACGCAGTACACCCGGCGGCCGCCCCCCAGGTCCGCCGCTGCCGGGAAAGCGGCGGCGCAGCGTTCCTCCGCGTATGTGCAGCGGGGGGCGAAGGGGCAGCCGCGGCGGGGCTCCTCGATGGGCGGCACCCGGCCGGGGATGTTCGCCAGAGGTTTTCCCTTTTGCTCCCGCCGGGGAATGGCGCCGATGAGGGATTGGGTATAGGGATGGGCGGGGCGGCTGAAAATATCCTCCGTGTTGCCGGCCTCCACAATTTTCCCCGCGTACATCACCAGCGCCCGGCCGCACACGCGGTTCACCAGATTCAGATCGTGGGAGACAAACAGAATGGCCGCGCCGAATTCCCGGTTGATCTTTTGCAGAAGTTCCAGAATCTGGGTTTGGGCCGCCGTGTCCAGGGCGGTGGTAGGTTCGTCGGCCAGCAGCAGGGCGGGGCGGCAGACGGCGGCAATGGCGATCATCACCCGCTGGCACATACCCCCGGAAAGTTCATGGGGATAGGCCCTGAACAGTTTTTCCGGCTCGCTCAGGCCCAGGTTCCCCATAATGTCCAGCGTTTCGGCCCGGCGCTTTTTTTTATCCGCCATTCCGTGGAGTTCCAGCGTTTCGGCGATCTGCGCGCCTATCCGGCGCAGGGGGTTAAGGGAGGCGGCGGGCTCCTGGAAGATCATGGAAATCTCTTTCCCCCGGAGGCGGCACAATTCCGCCGGGGAAAGGGCGGCGAGGCTGCGGCCCTTAAAACAAATGTCCCCCCCCAGGCGTTCAATCCCCGGCGCCAGCAGGCCGGGAATGGAAAGACAGGTAAGGCTTTTGCCGCAGCCCGATTCCCCCACCAGCCCCAGAATTTCTCCCTCGTTTATAGAGAAGCTGATGTCGTCTACCGCGGTGAACGTTTCGTTCCCCCGCCTGACGCCGATGGATACATGGCTTAGTTCCAGCAGAGACATGGCTTCCCCTAACACCAGCGGCGGCGAATGCCCTCGCCCAGAATATGGAAGGCCAGAACCGTCAGCATGATCATCATCCCCGGCGCCAGGGCGCACCAGGGAGCGTTAAAGAGAAAGTTCTGGGATTCGGCGAGCATCCGCCCCCAACTGGGAATGGGGGGCTGAATGCCCAGCCCCAGGTAGCTCATGGCGGCTTCCGCGAGAATCGCGTTGGACAGGCCCAGTACCGCGGCGGACAACAGGGAGGGGGCCAGGTTCGGCAGAATGTGGCGGAAGAGAATCCTGCCGCCGGAAGCGCCCATAATTTCCGCGGCCCGGATAAAATCCCGGTGTTTGTACTGGAGAGTCCCGCTCCGGGCGATCCGGGTAAAGCTGGGGATGAACAGCACAAGGAGCGCAATCAGCAGGGTAAACTGGCCGTTGTCCAGCAGCGCCACCATCACCAGGGCCAGGAGGATCCCCGGAAAGGAACTCAAGGCATCCATGAACCGCATGATGATTTCATCCCCCGCGCCGCCCGCGTAACCGGAGACCAGCCCCAGCACGCAGCCGGCGAGCGCGCTCCCCGCCACCGTGAGGATTGCCGTCAAAAGGGTATACCGCCCCCCGGCAACGATCCGGGAAAACACATCCCGGCCGAAATTATCGGTTCCCAGAAGATGCCGCCCCTGGGGGGGCAAAAACCGGCGGCCGCTTTCCATATCGTTGATCCCATAGGGCAGGAAAAAAATCCCCGCCGCGCTCATCCCCACAATAAGGATACCCAGCGCGATCCCCGCCCGCAGTTCCAGGTTCCCGCCCTTCATCCGCCGCTCCCCACTTTGATTCTCGGGTCGATGATCTGGATGGCGATGTCCACCAGCGTATTGGCAAAGACTACGATGAACGCGATATACACCACCAGCGTCTGGATCATGGGATAGTCCCGGGAACCAATCGACGCGATAAGAAGCCGCCCGATGCCGGGAATGGTAAAGACCTGTTCAATGATGATGCTACCGGAAAAAACATCGGCGAGGATCATCCCCAAAAGGGTAAGGGCCGGGATAAGCGCGTTTTTCAGCGCGTGGCGGTAGAGGACCCGGCGGCCCGACGCGCCCTTGCTGTAGGCGGTGCGCACATAGTCGAGCCGGAGCTGCTGCAAAATCGAAGCCCGCAAAAATTTAACCAGGATCGCGGCGTTGGGTATGGCGATAGCCAGGGCGGGAAACAGCAGATAGGTGAAAAAACCCGCGGGACTTTCGGCGTAACTGACATACGCGCCGGGACTGAACAGTTTGAGGAGGATGCCGAAAATCCAGATGAACACCACGGCCAGGAAAAAGCCGGGGAACGAAATATTGATCGCCGTGCAGATGTTGATCAGCCGGTCAAGGAACCCGCCTTCTTTCTTCACCGAGAGCAGGGCCGCGGGAAACGAAAGGAGCAGGATAAAGACGAGGGAAAGACCGGCGAGGCAGAAGGTAACGGGCAGGCGGTCCATGATAAGGCCGGCGATGGGTTCTCCCCGGAACCGGGTGGAGTTCCCCAGATTGCCGGTAAGGAAATTGCCGAGCCACGCGGCATACCGGGCGGGCAGGCTCCGGTCAAGGCCCATCTCTTCCCGGAGGCGCGCAAGCTGCTCCTCCGTGGCCTCGGTACCGAGGATCAGGCTGGCGGGATCGCCCCGGACTACGTTGAAGGCGAGGAAGCTGAAGACCGAAACCAGAAACAGGGTTACCAGGGTAACGGCCAGCCTGCGGACGATAAAATACATGGAACCTTGCGCGCCCCTACCTGATGCGATAGATGGACGCGAGGTCTATCACATAGAGGGGATAGTTCACCACGCCCCGGAAGCGCCCCCTGGGGAACGCCTTAAACCCGACGATGTCCTGAATATACACGCCGGCAGCGTTATCCGAAATGATCCGCTGGGCTTCTTTATAGAGGCCGATCCGTTCCGCCTCGCCGGTTTCCGCCAGCGCCGCGTTATAGACCCGGTCGTAATCAACGTTTTTGAAATTCACAAAGTTGCTTCCCCCGCTGGAAACGTAACGGGCGAGAAAACTCCGGGGGGACACGTTGGCGGCGTCCAGGGAAATAATCGTCCCCTGATAGTTCCGGCCCTGGTACACATCGGAAAGCCAGGTCGCCCAGTCCACCAGCTTAATGGTGGCCGCAATGCCAATGGCGGCAAGCTGATTGACGATAACCTGGGCGGTGTCGATGTGCATGGTGTAGTTTGACGGAACGGTGATCTCCAGGGAGAGTTTCCCGGCCCCGCCGCCGTAGCCCGCTTCGGCCAGCAGGGCGCGGGCCCGTTCGGGATCGAAGGGGTAGGGGTCCCGCAGGGCGTGTTCGTAATACTGGGTAAGGCCGGGGATCAGCGGGCTCCCCGACGGCTCGCCCTCGCCGTAAAAGGCGGTGTCGATGATCTGCCGGATGTCGATGCCGTAATTGACGGCCCGCCGGACCCGCAGATCGTCAAAGGGGGCTGCCGCGTTATTCAGGGCCAAAAGCTGCACCGAGGCGGAAAGGCCGGGAACGGTGTCGAATTGGGCCGGATCGAGCTGGCGGGCAATGGAGCCGGTAATGCTGGCCCCGTCAATGCTCCCCCCCCGGAGGCCCAGGAGCAGGGCGTCGGAATCGGCGAGAAACACAAAGGTAACCCGGTCCAGGTGGGGAAGGCCCTCCTGCCAGTAAGCGGGGTTTTTTACCAGCGTCAGGGACTGCTGGGCGCGGTAACTTTCCACCGCAAAGGGCCCGGCGCCGACGGGGTTTTTCTCCCGGTCCGGGTTATCTTTTTGTACGATCCCCACGGTAATATAGGGAAGGAATTCGGGATCCGGTTCCCGGAGCGTAACCCGGAGGCCCCGGCTTCCATCGGTTTCGACCCGGTCGATTTGGGTGAACCCCGCGAAACCGGCCTGTGCCGCGGTATCCAGGGTAAACTTCGCGTCCTCCGGGGTAAGGGGCGTCCCGTCATGAAAGGTGAGCCCCTCCCGCAGGGTAAAGACATAGGCCCGCCCCCCGTCCTCCACGGTCCAGGATTCCGCCGCCGCGGGCCGGAGTTGGCCGTCGCCGCCGGGCTTTACCAGCCCCTCAAACACGTTAAAGAGGATGCTCCGGCCGTCCGCCGTATTGGCGGGGCTCAGGGGGTCCAGGGTCGCGGGCTCGGTGGTAAGGCCGAACCGCAGTTCCCCCCCTTCCAGCGGGGTTTCCGCCGCGGAGATACGGATTTCGCCCCCCGCCGCGCCGTCTCCCCCCCCGCCGTTCCGGGAACAGGCGGCGAAGATGACGGCCAGGGCCAGGGCCCGCCAAAACAGGGAGACCGGCTGTATATGTTTCATCATTGCTCCTTTGTCTGCCGTTCCCCATTATACCGAGCCCCGGCGGCCCCTTCAATGCACCCGTGGAACAACCTCGGTTGACCAAAAATATTTTAACGGCGTATAGTATCGTACAGGCTTAAATAAGAACCAATTTCAAAATCCCTGGGCACGAACCTTTGATTCAATGAAATTGGCTCTTGCGGTTTCAGAATCTATCATTTTGAGATCACCTTTATGATCCCTGTTTTATGACCATCGGTACGAAGGAGTATACCATGCAAGAAACTTCGATCAGGCGGATTTCAATCAAGCGGCGATTCCTTGTTTTTTCTGTTCTTTTCTTTCTGCTTGTCGCGGGGGCGGGAAGCGCCGCCTTTTTCTTTTCCCTCAGACAGATTGTCCGGACCAACGCCGCCCATGAATTGACCCGCCTCCTTGAAACCAGCGTCCTTAAGCTGGAAGCGTCGGTTAATTCGGAAATAACCATCGCCCTTAAAATGGCGGACTCGCCGCTTATCGTAAATTATTTTCTGCGGCCCGAAGACCCGGACCTGGAGCGGCTTGCCTTTGAGGAAATCGCCGGATACCGCAGCGCCTTCAGGGGGAACACGGTCTTTTGGATCAACGACCAGGACAAACGGTTCTATTCCGACGACGCCTATGTGTATACCCTCGATCCCAATAATCCTGATGAATATTGGTACAACATGACCCTCAACGAGACCGGGCGGTACAATTTTAACATTAACTATAACGACAATCTTAAAAAAACCATGCTCTGGATCAACGCGCCGGTGTTTTCCCAGGGACGGGCCGCCGGTATCGTGGGAACCGGCATAGAGCTTACCGGATTTATCGACTCCCTCTATACGGATCTCAGCGGCGGCATGAGCCTGTACCTGTTTAACCGGCAGAACGAGATAACCGGAGCGCCGGATAACCAGCTCCTGGTAGACAAGGTTTCCCTGAACGATTTTCTGGGGGCGGCGGGGGAGGCGATCCTTTCCCGGGCGGCAAACCTTGAGGGGACCCAGACAGCCGCCTTCCTTTTCGGCAATCAGGAAACAGTGGTCGGCAGAATACCCCTCCTCGACTGGTACATCACGGCCTTTACGCCCATAACCGCTTCGATGTTTTTATCATCCCCTATGACCGCGATCTTCCTTTTGACCCTCCTCGTGGTCCTTTTGATTTTTATCATCATTAACATTGTTATCGGGACCACCCTTACCCCTCTGGGAGAGATGGAGGGTATGCTTAAAGAAATCGCCGCGGAATGGGACTTGACCAAACGCCTTAAAATCCGCCGCCGGGACGAGATTGGCAGACTGGCGGATTTTTTCAACCTGACCTTTGACAAAATGAAGGATCTGATAAGCGTTATCAAGATGCAGGCCATCCAGCTTGAGGATACGGGGATTGACCTTTCCGCCCACATGAGCGAAACCGCCGCGGAGGTCAACCAGATAACCGCCAATATTCAAGGCATCAAGGATCAGGTGAAAAATCAGGCCGGGGCGGTAAAGGACTCAGGCGTTGCCTTGGACCGGATCATGATCAGGGGCGATAACCTGCATGAGCATATTACGGTTCAGTCCGACAGCGTTTCCCAGTCTTCCGCCGCGATTGAACAGATGTTCGCCAACATTCATTCGGTAACCGAAACGCTTATGAAAAACACCAAGAACGTTGAATCCCTGGCGGAATCTTCGGAGGCCGGCAGGACGGATCTGGAAAAGGTTTCCACGGATATTCAAAAAATAGCCAGGGATTCGGAGGGGCTTCTGGAAATTAACGCGGTGATGAAAAATATCTCGAGCCAGACCAACCTCCTGTCCATGAACGCCGCCATAGAAGCGGCCCACGCGGGAGAGGCGGGGAAGGGCTTTGCCGTGGTGGCCGATGAAATACGGAAACTGGCGGAATCCGCGGCGGCGCAATCGAAGACCACCGGGGGGGTGCTTAAAAACATTAAAGAATCCATCGGGTCCATAGCCCGGGCAACGGAGGGTATCCTCAAACATTTTGAACTTATTGAGCAGGAAGTCAAAACGGTATCCGAACAGGAGACGGGGATCCTGTCCGCCATGGAAGAACAGGAAACCGGAGGCAAAAGCATTCTGGAAGCCATATCCCGCCTGAATGAGGTTACCGGGGAAGTCTGCCGGGCGTCGGAAGATATGACCGCGGAGTGCCGGGAGATAATACGGCAAAGCGACAACCTGAAAGGACTAACCCGGAGGATTGACGAGGAGATCCACGAAATATCCATCGGTTCGGATCAGATCAACAGTACGGTTGTCCACATTAACGGGATTAGTGAAAAAAACAAGGTCAATATCGGCGCCCTTGTTGAGGAAATGGAAAAGTTTAAGGTAGCCGGAGCTTAGGCGCTTCTTCTTGCACCTTCCCCCGGGTTTAATGGAAATCCCCCCAGCGTTTGCCGGTTTCCACGCTGACCCTGAGGGGGACCCTGAGGGCGACGGCTTTTTCCATTTCCCGCCGGACCAGCTCCGCCGCCTCCGCGGCCCCGTCCCGGGGGGCCTCCAGGATAAGCTCGTCGTGGACCTGGAGCAAGAGCCGGGCCGGGCTCTTA
>JAISAN010000070.1 GCA_031266635.1 Treponema sp.
AATGCTTTTGCCGAGTCCCTTCCCCCGGAAATGGTAGACGGTTCCGTAAAAACAGCCAGGGGTACGGCGGCGGCAAAGAATACGGCGGTCTGGGCCGCCAGGGTGGACGCCATTGCGGTTGCAGCCGAGAATCTCCGGCAGGCTGAAGCAAAGTCCGGCTACCGGTTTGATAAACTTCTTGAGGCTCTGTCCGGAAAGAAGCCGGCCAAAACGGTAAAGTCCAAAAAGACGGCTGTCAAAAAGCCCAAATGAACTTCGATAACGAGAGTTCGACAAAGAAGAAAAGTCCGCGAATTATCGCTACTTTATTAAGGCTTAAA
Source organism: Treponema sp. (assembly GCA_031266635.1). Taxonomy (GTDB): domain Bacteria; phylum Spirochaetota; class Spirochaetia; order Treponematales; family Breznakiellaceae; genus JAISAN01. The sequence goes on from JAISAN010000070.1 coordinate 321, forward strand.
AACCACCGCCTGCGGCGGTGGTCATGTATGTGCGCCTCGGAATGGGGAGTAACTCGGCGGTGAAAGTCCGCTACACGCTTGGTAGTAGGAAGCGGCGGACCTTCGGTCCGAAGCTGAACGGCAAGGGTGTCCATCGTGTGGAATCCGAAGGAAGCCTGCGAACAGTAGTTCGCTTGGCAAAGTCCCGGACCCTTCCCCGTGCAAGCGGGTTCTTAACAGAAAGCGCATATAAGGCAGTATAAAGTGAAATCCGATACTACCCGAACCTTGTGGTGTAAATGCGGTGGTTACATGGGATGAAGGTTATTCGCCCTTACCCGGGGAGGTCTTGCACATACCTTGGAAGGCGACTGACGTATGTCCCGCCGTACAAGAACCTATGCAGCAATGTATAGCTGAAGTGAAGTGAAAGAAGTCAGCAGAGGCCATAGAGGTAGTGAGGAACGGTGACCGTGAAACAGTCGGATGAACGGGCCGAACGATGGGAAGTCTCAAGAAGCGAGAGGAAGGTGGGACAATGCGGAGAGAGCAGAAAACGAAGCTAGGGGAACTTGATTTCGGCTGTCATGAGGGGGATAGGGTAGAACCCAAAGACTTTACCCCGTAAGGTAGACACGATTAGCGACTTGCCTTGAGTTAAACACATCAGGCGCCTGATAGTCAAGCGCCGAATGGATACGAAGGATGCAATTTCTTTTTCGGGGCATTTAGGCAGCCATGATAAAGTCCCGAACCGAAGTACCCCAACTCCCACATGTTTGCGGGACTGAAACAAAGGACATTCTCAGGATTGACAATATAGGGAACCGCCTCTTTTGGCAGCGTTCCGGTGGTAGCCCAAATGAATATGTGCGTGTCAAGGAGGATTTTCACCTTTTCCCCTCGAAAAGCGCGGTTATCTCCTCCTGCCCCAGGGTGTCAAAATCCGGCGGAACAGAGACCTGTCCCTTCAAAAAACCGATGCGTGTTGGAAGGGTTTGCTCTGTTCCCGTCCGTTTTTCCCCGGCATCGGAAAAGATAAGGGTGAGTTTGGTCCGTCTGGCACCAACGGCTTCCGGCAGGGGCTGGTCAAGCCGCAGGACCCGGCGGTCCTGGTCTATTTCAACAGTTTGTTCTATGGTCATGGTTCCAGTATAGAGCGGAATGGGCAGGGAGTAAAGGAACAGGGAGCAGAGAAGAAGAGAGCACCAAGCGCCGAATTTCCGGATAATTTTTTATCTGAAAAAGCGTGCCTGGTACCGAATTAGCCGGCTGAAAAAGTTCCGCGGCCGGCTGTAAAGGATTTGTTGGGGGTTTTGCTCCCTTTTAGTTTATTTATAGAGGATTGTATGTTTGGAGAAATCTATTCGGCGATTATTCCGTAAAAAAGAGCAATAAGGAAAAAGTAAAGAGCAAAGGAAAAATGTCCGGGGTCAAACCGGGCGGCTTTTTTATGGGAAAAGGACATGGCGCTATATGTAGGGTATGTGGTCAGACCCCGGTGGAGGAGGACTTTGCCTGTTAAGAATAGTGTTAATTTCCTCTGCGCTTTAAGCCGCGCTTCGTAGATCATCCGGTTCGCTTCGTCCGCGCTCATCACTTGCAGTTTGCTATACACTTCCCCTATCATCGGGTCCTTCTTCGCCAACACCTTGAATTCAACCTTGGGAAGCATGAGGATCATACAATTAGTTTACAGGAAAATGGGGGAGGAAGTGGGTTAGCGTTGCGGTAGGAGGGACAGGCTCAGGCTATCAGGGAAAAACCAGGGAGGGCTGAAAAAGCAGCAAAGTCAATAGTTTTTACTTGACTGAATAAAATTTCACTCTTATAATAAACAAAATATCAGGGGCGAGCAAATGGATGATTCTAAGTTGGCAGTTTTAACGGTTAATGGAAAGTCCGTTTCCGGCGGGGCGGATCGGAAGCTTTTGGATTTCCTGCGGGAAGACTTGGGGCTTACCGCGGCAAAAAACGGGTGTGGGTCCGGGGCCTGCGGGGCTTGTACGGTTCTGGTGGATGGCAAGGCTGTCCGCGCGTGTGTTACTCCGCTGGGAAAGCTCGAAGGAAAGACGGTTGTTACCCTGGAGGGCTTGACTCCCCGGGAAAAAGAGGTCTATGTGTTTGCGTTTGCGGAGGCAGGGGCTGTGCAATGCGGTTTCTGTATCCCCGGTATGGTCCTGAGCGCCAAGGCCCTTCTTGACGGCAACAATAATCCCACCGAAGCGGATATTCGTAAAGCGATTCGGTCCAATATCTGCCGGTGTACCGGGTATGTCAAGATCATTAAGGCCATTGAAATTGCCGCCCGGCTTTTCCGGGAAAACGCAAGTCTCCCCGCCCAACAGTTCTCCGGTACTTTGGGGGAATATATGCACCGGGTGGATGCGGCGGCTAAAACCCTGGGTACGGGAAAGTATGTGGACGATCTTTCCTTTGAGGGAATGGTCTATGCTTCCGCCCTTCGCTCGGCTCATCCCCGCGCGAAGGTCCTTAAAATTGACGCATCCGAAGCGCTGGCCCATCCTGACTGCCTGGGGGTTTTGACCGCCAGGGATGTACCGGGGAACATCAAAATAGGCCACCTGGCCTTTCTTTCTGATTACGATGTGATGATCGCCGAGGGCAACATCACCCGGTTTATCAGCGACACAATCGCCATTGCCGTCTCCCGTACAAAAGAAAGCCTTAACGCGATAAAGTCCCTTGTCCGGGTTGATTACGAGGTTCTTGAACCCTTGACCAGTCCCGCAGCGGCAATGGCGCCCGGAGCGCCTCTTATCCACCAGAAAGAAAACAACATCCTCTCCCATGAACATCTGATCCGGGGGAACGCGGACGAAGTTTTGGCAAATTCAAAATATGTGGTAACGAACCGCTATTCCGTGCCCTTTACCGAACACGCTTTTATGGAGCCCGAATGTGCCATTGCGGTTCCCACTGGCGCCTTGTGTGCCGTATCCGCAGAGAAGCTTTTGGCATCTATTGTCCCTGGCCCTCCGGTGAGCGATGGACATGGTGGAACATCAAAAAGCATTATTGTGGAAGGTGATGATGGTTTGCCCTGGCTCACCCTCTATTCCGCGGGGCAAAGCATCTACGATGAACAGCGGGAATGTTCCCGGATGCTGGGAATTCCCAAAGAGAAACTCCACGTCCGGGGCCAGCTTGTGGGGGGCGGTTTTGGGGGCAAGGAAGACATGAGCGTCCAGCACCACGCATGCCTGGCGGCCTGGGTTTTGAAAAAACCGGTAAAGGTCCTGCTTTCCCGGCAGGAAAGCATCAACATCCACCCCAAGCGGCACGCCATGGAAATGGACTTTACCACCGGCTGCGATGAAAACGGCATCCTTACCGCCATGAAGGCGGTGCTCGTCTCCGACACCGGAGCCTACGCCAGCCTGGGGGGGCCGGTGCTCCAGCGGGCCTGTACTCACGCGGCGGGGCCCTACAACTACCAGATTATCGACATTGACGGCAAGGCGGTGTATACGAACAATCCCCCCGCCGGGGCCTTCCGGGGTTTCGGGGTCTGCCAGAGCTGTTTCGCCACGGAAAGCAACCTGAACCTGCTGGCGGAAATGGCGGGCCTAAGCCCCTGGGAGATCCGTTACCGCAACGCCATTCGGCCCGGCCAGGCGCTCCCCAACGGGCAGATCGCCGGGGAGGATACGGAACTGGAAGCCTGTCTCCTGGCGGTAAAAGATATATATGAAGAAACCCGGGCGGCGGGGAAGCACGCGGGAATCGCCTGCGCCCTCAAAAATTCCGGCATCGGGGTGGGGCTTCCCGACATTGGCCGCTGTATCCTTTCGGTGGAGGGGGGAATCGTCCACATCAGAACCAGCGCCGCCTGCATCGGCCAGGGGCTGGCCACCGTGACCACCCAGATTGTCTGCGAAACCCTGCGGATACCGCCGGACGCGGTTTTTGCCGAAGCCCCGGACACCCGGCGGACTCCCAATTCGGGAACCACCACCGCTTCCCGGCAGACCTTTTTCACCGGGGAAGCCTCCCGGCAGGCGGCCCTCAAACTCAAGGAAGCCCTTGACGAAACAGGAGGGGATCTTGCCATGCTGGAAGGAAAGGAATTTTACGGCGAGTATTCGGGGATCACCGATCCTATGGGCAGCGACAAGCCCAACCCGGTCAGCCATGTGGCCTACGGCTACGCGGCTACGCTGGCAATTTTGGATGATGCGGGCCGGGTGGAGAAGGTGGTCGCCGCCTACGACATCGGTTCGGTGGTGAACCCCAAATCCGCGGAGGGGCAGATTGAGGGCGGCATCCTCATGGGCATGGGTTACGCCCTGACCGAAGATTTTCCCCTGGACCAGGGCCGCCCTAAAGCCAAGTACGGAACCCTGGGGCTTATCCGGGCCACCGAGGCCCCGCCCATGGAAATCAAATTGATCAAGCCCCGCCGTTCCGGGCCCCTGGCCTACGGGGTCAAGGGAGTGGGGGAACTGGCTACCATCCCGGTCTGTCCCGCCATTACCGGCGCGTATTATGAACGGGACGGACAAGTGCGGACAACATTGCCGATAGATCACAGTTTCTACCGGAAAGGAGATTGATATGGAAAAATCAAAAAATACCCTGTCCCGGACGGATGAGCTTATCATCGAATCGTATAAAACGACGATGGAGGGCCTGGCGGCCTACTACGGTGAAGCTTTTGAAATCGTGCTCCATGACCTTACCGATCTGGATCATTCGATCATCAAGATTGTCAACGGCTCTCATTCGGGCCGCAAGAGGGGGGCGCCCATTACCGACTTCGCCCTTTCCATGCTGGAGCAGATTAAAAAAAATAACGCCCCCGGCAGTTCCGCCGCCTATGGGGGGCCTTTTATCACCTACCTTTCTTCAAGCAAATACGGAAAGCCCGTTAGGTCCACTACCATTGTGATTTTTGGGGAAAAGAAAAAACCCATCGGTCTTTTGTGCATCAACCTGTATCTGGACAGCCCCCTGGTTTCGCTGCTGCGGAATTTTTCCCTCGACGCCCCGGCGGAGTATATCGCGGAACATTTTATCAATGATTCGGACGAACTTATTGCCCGGTCCCTGGAGAAGGTAAAATCCGAAGTGCTGGCCGATGGCGCGGTCCCGGTCTCTCAAAAAAACAAGGAGATTGTAACCCTCCTGTACTACCAGGGGATTTTCAAATTAAAAGACGCGGTCCAGACTGTTTCCCGGGACCTGGGCATTTCGAAAAATACGGTGTACCTCCATATCCGGGCGCTGGATGAAAAAACTTGAGCCTGCCCCGTCGGACTGCGGGTCCGCGCCGGCCGGGGCCTGGAACAAGCGTACTTGACTGAAATTATTTCAGTGATAGAATAGATAAATTACATTGGAGCTGAAAAAAATTATTTTAACGGAGGAGATTGAAAATGAAAAGAAATCTTGCGGTATGCGCGGTCTTGTGCGCTGTGTTGGCGCTTGCCTGTTCTCCAAAAAAGCAGGCTGACGGCGGGACAACGGGAGCCCAGGCTCTAAAAATTGTCCTGATATTGCCCGGCCCGGTGAATGACCAAAGCTGGAACGCGATTAACTACGCGGGGCTTGAAAAATGTAACGCCACGCTGGGGACAAAAATGGAATATGTGGAAAATGTCCAGGCCCCGGATTATGAATCCACCTTCAGGAACTACGCGGAACGGGGCTATGATCTTATCATGGCGGCGGGAACCCAGTTTGACGAGGCGGCCAACAAGGTGGCCGCGAATTATCCCAATTCTGTTTTCTGCGTGGTCAACGGCATGGTCGCCCAGGGGGATAATGTGGCCCCCATTTTCCCCAGGGAATATGAGGCCAGTTATGTGGCGGCCCTTATCGCCGGGGAGGTCTCTCCCGGCGGGCAGTTTGCTACCATCGGCGGATTCCCCAATAACGCGATGGAAAAACTGCTTGATGTCTACGAAAAAGTTTCCGTTCAGATTGCCAAAGACCGGGGACTAAGCAGGGCCCGGGCGGTCAGGGCATACGCGAATTCCTGGGATGACGTATCCCTGGGAAAACAGATGGCGGAAACCATGATAGGCAACGGGGCCGACACCCTGTTTGTTTACGCCAATCAGGTGGGCCTTGGGTCTATTCAGGCCGCCAGGGAAAAGCACATAACATTTATCGGTTTTTCCGGGGATCAAACCACCATCGCTCCCGATACGGTAGTCGCTTCGGTGCTGTTTGATTTTGAAACATTTTATGTATGGGCGGTTGAAGCGTTTATCAACGGTACCCTCAATGGAAACACCGTACACGAAGCGGGGATAAAAGAAAATATTTTTGTTCCCGTGTATACTCAGGCCGTTTCACAGGAAATACAGGATCGGGTCGCGGCAGGCATAGCGAAGGCGGCGGCGGGCGAAGTGGACTTTAGTTCCATGTTTGTGAATCCCTGATTTCCCGGTTTTGATATGGGCGTACCTTTTTTTGAGCTTGCGCGTATTACCAAATATTTTTCAAAGGTAATAGCAAACAAAGATGTTGATTTTTCAATAGAGCGGGGTGAAGTAGTCGCCCTGCTCGGTGAAAACGGCGCGGGAAAAAGTACGCTCATGAAAATTCTCTATGGTCTTTACCGCGCGGACGAGGGACAAATTCTGATGGATGGGCTTATCCGGAAAATACTTTCCCCCAAAGACGCCATGTCTTTGGGAATATCCATGATCCAGCAGCATTTTTCCCTCGTGGCGGCCCATACGGTTATTGAAAATATTATTCTTGGCAGCGTTCACGGCAAAATAGATTACCGCAAACAGGAAACCGCCATTAAAGCCCTGGCGGAGAAATACGGATTTGTTCTTAATGTCAAGGCAAAGATCCGGGATTTACCGGTGGGCGATCAGCAAAAGGTGGAGATCCTTAAAGCCCTCTATCAAAAGACCCGTCTTCTTATTATGGATGAACCCACGGCGGTATTAACTCCCCAGGAAACGGCGAATTTAATGGTTTTTGTGAAAGAATTTGTAAAAGAGGGAAATTCCGTTATTTTTATTACCCACAAGCTAAAAGAAGTTCTGGAAGTGGCGGACCGGATTGTGGTTATGAGAAACGGGAAAAAATGCGGGGATATAAAAAAAACCGAGACCGATGAAAAACAGCTTGCCCGGCTTATGATCGGTAAAGATTTGGTCCCCGTTGATGACCGTGCCGCGCGTCCGCCTCCCCGGAAGCGGGAAGCCCTGGTGTTAAAAAATGTCAGCCTGGGGGGCGGGAAGCTGCCCCTCCTTAACTCGGTGAGTTTTTCTGTTTTTGAGGGCGAAGTTTTTGGCATTGCCGGAGTGAGCGGCAACGGGCAGCAGGAACTTTGTGAAGCCATCTGCGGCGCCCTGCCGCTTGGCGGTGGTTCCATAGAGCTTATGGGTGAAGACATTAGCGCCCTTTCAATTCATGACCGGATACAGAGGGGCATTGGATACGTGGTGTCAAACCGGCATAAAGAAGGGCTGGTTTTGGACATGAGCGTCGCCGAAAACATGATATTAAAAAAATCTTTTGACCGGCGATGGATAAAACGCGGCCTTTTTGACCGGAACCGGATTGCCAGTTACGCGGTTAAGGCCATAGAGGATTTTCAAATAAAAACGCCGGGACCCGAAGCGTTAACAAAGGGGCTTTCGGGAGGTAATCAGCAAAAGGTGGTTTTGGCCAGGGAAGTTGACTGTGGTGAAAAACTCATTATCTTTGATCAGCCTACCCGGGGGCTTGATTTGGGCGCTATTGATAACATCCATAAAATAATTTTATCCCAACGGGAAAAGGGGAAAAGTATTCTGCTGGTTTCTACGGAGCTTAGTGAAATTTTTACCCTGGCGGATCGTATTGCGGTAATCTACAAAGGCGCTATTCAGGGCGTTTTTGAAAAATCGGAATTAACGCCGGAAAAAACCGGCCTTTTGATGGCAGGATACGCTATGGATAAGGCCGCTGTATGAACGCGAAATTCCGGGATCTGGTTTTGATGAATATTCTGGCGGTAGCCGCGGGTTTGTTTTTTAGCGGAATTTTGCTGCTGTTTTTGAAAAAAAATCCCCTTGAGGCCTTTGCCGTCCTCTTTGGTTCCGTTGCAAGAGATCGGTATACCTTCGCCGATATATTTGTCAAAGCAACGCCGCTTATTTTTTCCGGCCTTGCGTTTTCTTTTACCTATAAGGCGAATCTTTTTAATATTGGAGCCCAGGGACAGTTTTATATCGGCGCGGTTGCCGCCGTGGCGGCGTCCCTGCTGATAGGCGCTTCTCTTCCTTCGTTTTTATCCCTGCCGCTTGTTTTTATTATTGTGGTTCTTTGCGGCGGGATCTGGGGGGCCTTTATCGGGTTCGTCAAGGCCCGGTTCAAGTCAAATGAATTTCTTGTCAGCATGATGTCTACCTATGTGGCCCTGGCGATTATGAATTATCTGCTGCGGACGGTTCTTATGGAGACAAAAGGTGAATATCCGCAGACTGATTCTTTGGCCGCTTCCCTGTGGCTTCCCGTTTTTATCAAGGGCACCCGGCTTCATGGCGGATTTTTGCTCGCCCTGGCCGCGGCAATCGCCATTTGGATTCTCCTCTATAAAACCGGATTTGGGTACCGGATCCGCGTGGTGGGATTTAACGCCAACGCCGCGCGGCTTGCGGGTATTGAGATAAACCGTTTGTATGTGGCCGCCTTTTTTATCGCCGGCGCCCTGGCCGCCTGCGCCGGATTTACCGAAGTGAACGGGGTTCAACACATGCTGATCCAGGGATTTAATCCCAATATCGGATCGGCGGGTATTGGCATTGCCATTTTAGCCAACGCGAATCCGGTGGGCGTTATTTTCGCGTCCATACTTTTTGGGGCCCTTTCCGTGGGGGGAACCATCATGGGACAGTTGTCCGGCATACCCTCCAGTATCATAGAGCTGATGCAGGGCTTTGTGATGATTTTTGTTATCCTTTCCTATTTTGTCCGGGCCAAACTGGAAACGGGCAGGGAAAAGCGCCGGATCAGGCAAACGGAAACGGCGGGTATATGATAAATCTATTGATACAGACCATACGGATGGGGACGCCGCTTCTCTACGGTTCCATATCCGAAGTGTACGCCGAGCGATCCGGGGTTATGGTTACGGCCATTGAAGGTATTTTTTTGATGGGAGCCTGGGCGGGATTTGCCGGGGCCTATCTTTCGGGGAGTCTGGCCCTGGGCTGCGCCGCCGCGATCTTGGCGGGGATTCTTACATCCGCCGTATACGGGTGGATATGTATTTACCTGAAACAACATCAGGTTGTTACCGGTACGGCCATTAATATCCTCGCCCTTGGTGTCTGTTCGTTTTTTCAGCGGGTAATATTTGGCGTTCCCCTGACGCCGCTTACCGTCCAGCCCCTTCCGGTTATACCGGTTCCGTTTTTATCGGCTATCCCGGTAATAGGCAGCGTGTTATTCCGGCAGAATATTCTAACCTATCTGTTGTATATTATTGTTCCCCTGTCCTGGTATGTGTTGTATAGAACTTCCCTGGGATTAACCATTCGTTCCGTCGGAGAAAACCCCGAATCGGTCGATGTGGCGGGAATCAATGTAAATACCGTCCGGTTTTCCCTGGTTCTGGTCGCGGGACTTATGGGAGGGCTGGCGGGAGCTTTTTATTCGATTGGTTATCTTGGCATGTTTACCACCACCATGATAGGCGGCAGGGGCTGGATAGCTTTTGCCATTTGTTTTCTCGGAAACTGGAACCCCCGGGGGGCGCTGATCGGGACTCTGGTATTTGGTTTTGCCGAAGCGGTTTCGATTTATATGCGTTCTGTCAGCGGAATGGTATTTCCCAATGAACTTTTTATCGCCTTTCCCTATATTCTTACTATTGTACTTACAATTATGCGTAAATCCTTTGATACGCCGGAACGGCTTGGTATTCCCTACTCAAAAGAAAATTAGACCTTTCCGGTACTCTATTGAACCTCAGATTCGCGCCAACCGGGGTTTGAAACAATTTCATCATAAAAATAGAAAAACACTTGACTAAAAAAAATTTCAGTGGTATAATGAAATAAATCACACCGAGAAGGAACTGAAAAAATGAAAGTGATTCAAACTTCGGCGGCGCCCGCCGCCATCGGGCCGTATTCCCAGGGTTTTGTCTCCGGGCATCTGGTATTCACATCGGGCCAAATTCCCCTTTTCCCCGGATCGGGGGAGGTGGCGGGGACAACTATCGCTGAACAGACCGAACAGGTTATTAAAAACCTGACGGCGGTGCTGGAAGCCGGGGGCTCGTCTCTTTCCCGGGTGATAAAAACCACCTGTTTTCTGGCGGATATGAACGATTTTGCGGCCTTTAACGAGGTATACGCGAAACATTTCTCCGGGAAGCCCGCCCGTTCCACCGTGGCGGTCCGGCAGCTCCCCAAAAGCGTGCTGGTGGAAATCGAAGCGGTGGCGGAAACGGACTGAACCAAGGGTTTGATATGAACGAACCGATCAAATGGACAAAAAACAACATGCCGGAGACGGACTGTTCGCAAAGCCTTTCGCTGCTCACGCTCCCGGAAATGGAAAAGGCCCACCGGTTTCACCGGAGTTTTCCCCAGTACGAGGAAACGCCGCTGGCCGACTTATCCCATCTGGCCGCTTACCTCGGCATCAAGGGCTTTTACGTTAAGGACGAATCCTTCCGTTTCGGCCTGAATGCCTTCAAGGTGCTGGGGGGTTCCTACGCCATCGCCAAATACATAGCCGGGCGGCTGGGGAAGGACATTTCCGAAATCAGCTACGAAACCCTGGTTTCCGATGAGACCAAGGAACGGCTGGGGGATCTGACCTTTTACACCGCCACCGACGGGAACCACGGCCGGGGGGTTGCCTGGGCGGCCAACAAACTCCGCCAGAAATCGGTGGTCCTCATGCCCAGGGGTTCTTCCCGGACCCGGCTGCAAAACATCCTCAGCGAAGGGGCGGAGGCCTGCATCACCGATTTGAATTATGACGACGCGGTCAGGCTGGCCAATTCCCGGGCGGTGAAAGACCCCAACGGGGTGATGGTTCAGGATACCGCCTGGGAGGGCTACGAGGAAATTCCCGGCTGGATCATGCAGGGTTACGGTTCTATGTCCTATGAGGCGTGGAACCAGCTCGAGGCCGTGGGGGTTGAACGGCCTACCCACATCTTTGTCCAGGCCGGGGTCGGTTCCCTGGCGGGATCGGTAACGGGATTTTTCGCCAACCTCTTTCCCGATAATTGCCCGGTTATCACCGTAGTTGAAGCATCCGCCGCGGATTGTCTGTATATTTCCGCGCTGGCGGGAAAATTGGTATCGGTAGGGGGAGATCTGAGTACCATTATGGCGGGCCTGGCTTGCGGAGAGGGAAACACCATTTCGTGGGAGATACTGAAAAACCACGCGCGCTTCTTTGTCTCCGCCCCCGACTGGGTTGCCGCCCGGGGGATGCGGGTTCTGGGAGTACCCCTCAAGGGAGACCCCAAGGTGATCTCCGGTGAATCCGGCGCGGTTACCACGGGCCTGGTCTTCAGCCTCCTCAGGCACGACAACTACCGGGACCTGCGGGAAGCCCTGGGTCTTGACGGCAGTTCAACGGTTCTGCTTTTCAGTACCGAAGGAAACACAGACCCGGAAAAATTCCGGGACGTCGTGTGGGACGGAGAATTTTCTAGTTTTGAGAAATAGGGATTAGGACTACTAAGTCTGTTACGGAAAATATATGAGGAGATTGAAATGATTGATTTTGCGGCGATTAAGAAAGCGGCGGAGTCCTATGAAAAGGACATGACCACATTCCTGCGGGATCTGGTGCGACTCCCCGGTGAAAGCTGTGGCGAAAAGGAAACCGCCGAGCGGATCGTGGCGGAGATGAAAAAAGTCGGTTTCGATGAGGCAGAGATCGACAAGATGGGGAATGTCCTTGGTTACATGGGGACGGGAAAAACCCTTATTGCTTTTGACGGTCACATCGACACCGTGGGTATAGGCAACCGGGCAATTTGGAAGTTCGACCCCTACGAGGGCTACGAAACCGCGGAGGACATCGGCGGCCGGGGAACTTCGGACCAGCTGGGGGGACCGGTGGCCTCGGTATACGGCGCGAAGATCATGAAGGATCTGGGGCTTCTTTCCGACAAGTCCCGGGTTCTCGGAAGCGGTACGGTTCAGGAAGAAGACTGCGACGGCCTTTGCTGGGAGTACATCATCAAGGAAGAGGGGATTAAACCTGAATTTGTGGTGATCACCGAACCCACCAACGGCAACATCTACCGGGGCCAGCGGGGACGAATGGAAATCCGGGTGGAGGTCCAGGGTGTTTCCTGCCACGGTTCTGCCCCGGAACGGGGAGACAACGCCATCTACAAAATGGGTGAGATCATCGGCGAGGTAAAAGAACTGAACAGCCGCCTCAAGGACGATCCCTTCCTGGGCAAGGGAACCCTGGCGGTTTCCCAGATCTACTTCAGCTCCCCTTCCCGCTG
>JAISAN010000112.1 GCA_031266635.1 Treponema sp.
TGTACCCTTACGTCGCTGGCCGCCGGCGTATGTACCGCCCTCACCTATACCTTTCGCCACGCCGCGAACAAGAATTTTGTCATAACCCTGGCCCTGCTGCCGGTCATTGTGCAATCGATCATCATGCTGGTAAACGGGCGTGTGGGTACCGGCATCGCGGTGATGGGGGCCTTCAGTCTGGTCAGGTTCAGATCCATCCCCGGCACGGCCAAAGAAATAACCAGCATTTTTCTTGCCGTGGCGCTGGGCCTTGCCACCGGAACCGCGCATGTATGGTACGCGCTGATTTTTATGGTAGTCATCAACGGTATGCTGCTGTTGTTTTCGGTCACCGGTTTTGGAGAAACGGAACCCCCCATAAGAAACCTGAAAATCATTATTCCCGAAAATAAAGATTATACCGGCATGTTTACCGATCTTTTTGCCGAATATACCAGCAGCTTACGGCTGGAAAGGGTACGGACCGTAAACCTGGGAAGTTTATACGAACTCCAATACACCATCGTATTAAAGGATATAAAAAAAGAAAAAGAGTTTATAGATAAAATGCGATCCCGGAACAGCAATCTTGAAATAAGCTGCGGCAGGATAATGACCAGCAGGGAAGAACTGTAAGAGGAGACCGGACATGATATTTTCCCGCCGCCGTTCCTTATCCGCCCTGGCAAAAATTATTGCTTTTAACATTTGCTTCGGCGGCCTGCTTCTTGCGGGATTATCCGGGTGTATCAAAATAGACGACATCAAATATACCGCCAAAACAATACTGCGGGGACATGTTAATCCCGCGAAACTGGACACGGGGCTGCCTATAATCAAGATCAACACCCATAATGGACAGGCCATTACCAGCAAGGAAACGTATATAACAGCGGATATTGAAATTATCGATCCGAATAACAGCCGCAATAATTTAAAAAGCAGTACGGAAATACGCAGCCGGGGGAACTCCACGTGGAAAACGCCCAAGAAACCATACCGGCTTAGATTTTTCGAAAAAACCGCGCTTTTTGGTTATGAAAAGGCAAAGAGCTGGGTGTTGCTGGCGAATAATCAGGATACCACCCTGATGTTGAACAGTGTCGCCTTTGAATTGGGCAGGATCTTCGGTTTGCCTTTTACCCCCCATTATACCCATGTTGAAGTGATACTGAATGGAAGATATGAAGGAAGTTATGTAGTAACCGAACAGACGCAGACAGGCCGGGGCAGGGTGGATATACAGGATACCGGTTTTTTTGTGGAACTGGACTCGCATTATGACGAAGAGCCGAAATTCCTGACCGCTATTCTGGGATTGCCGGTAATGATAAAATCCCCCGAAGATTTAACGGAAGATTCAGGCTACGACTTTGTCAGGGACGCGCTGAATGAACTGGAGGCGGCTTTGTTTGCCGATACATTCCCCGGCAGCGGCTACCGTGATTTACTGGATCTGGACACATGGGTTGATTACATCATGATTAACGAGATAACGAGAAATGTGGAAATTCAACATCCAAAAAGTGTTTTTCTGTACCGGGATGGCAAGGCGGACTCCCGAATATGCCTGGGGCCGCTCTGGGATTTTGATTGGGGCTTTGACTATAATGACGGCGAATACTTCAACAACGTAACCGGCATGTATTACAACACAGCATTTCGTAGCGAAGTGGGAAGAATCTTTTTTGCCCGTTTCTTTGAGGACCCCTTTTTCCGGGAAGCATATAAAAACCGGTGGAATGAGAAATATGCCGACATTACCGGCATGGAAACATTTATCGATCAAATGGCGGCGGCATTGGAAAAATCGTACCGGTCCAACTCGAAAGTATGGTGGTGGCAAAAAGTTGACTACCCTGTTGAAATAGAACGGATGAAAACCTGGTGGAAAAACCGGGCGGCATACCTGAACCGGGAGATCAACCGGTTCTGAGCCGCGATGGGTCAGGAATTGCCGATCAGTTTTTTCGTCAGCGCCGGGGAAGAATACCAGAGGGTAACCGGCTCGTTGGTCCGGGTATTGGCCTTGAGGTGGATATAGGCCCCCGAAGGGTTCCAGGAGCTTTCGTAGGGGAACATCTCCCGGATAATTTCATCCATGAGGATACCCGGCCCGTACTGGGAAACCAGGGTCTGCTGTAATTCCCGGTAACAGTCCATCACCTCGTTCAAATCCTTGTTCAGGAAATAATAGGCGCCCCCTTCCAGCCCGGCGCCGGAAAAATAGACCAGCATATAGGCCGCGCGGCCGGACATTTCCTTGTTTTCGTAGGCGAGGGAAACCATGCCGTCCACGGTTTCCCGGCTCACCGGCGCCCCTTCCCGGCCGGTAAATTCCTCAAGACTCGTTCCCCAGGGGAAACCGCGGAACCCCGCCGCGTCATCCTTCCCGGCGCCCTCTTCCGCAAAAAGAACCGCCCCCAGGAAGAGGAAACCAACCAGCAAACCAAGCCCCCGTTTTCCGGCCGGAAAAACGACGGAAGAAAAATTTGACTTTTTGATAATATTGCTCCTTCCTTCTATTATCTGTTGTTTGAAAAAGAAACTTTACCGGTTCCGGGATAATAGCCGGAGGCTCATTGTACAAGGGGCTGAATTTTTTTACATTATACCTATGAACAGAATTATTTCCAAACAACGGCTCTCCGCGGATGTTTATGAAATGGTGGTCGAAGCCCCCCTCATCGCCG
Source organism: Treponema sp. (assembly GCA_031266635.1). Lineage (GTDB taxonomy): Bacteria > Spirochaetota > Spirochaetia > Treponematales > Breznakiellaceae > JAISAN01. The sequence goes on from JAISAN010000112.1 coordinate 2,673, forward strand.
GGGCCCGGAAAGCGGGGCAGTTTATCATCATCCAGATCGACACGGACTGGGGAGAGCGGATTCCCCTGACCATCGCCGACGCGGATGCCGACGCGGGAACCATCACCATCGTGTTCCAGATCGTGGGGGCCACGACGCATAAGCTGGCGGTAAAGGAACCGGGGGATCACCTGGAAAATATTCTGGGCCCCCTGGGGAATCCTACCCACATCGAGAAATTCGGCGCCGTGGTTTGCGTGGGGGGCGGCATCGGCGTGGCCCCGCTTTATCCCATCGTTCAGGCCATGAAAGCCGCGGGCAATACGGTGAAGGTGATCATCGG
>JAISAN010000098.1 GCA_031266635.1 Treponema sp.
CCCCGGTTTATGCCTGGGGAAACCGTGCCGGTACTGCGCCTGGGGCGGGAGGATTCCAGCCCCCTGGCGGCCCAGTTCCCCATCGATGAACTGCGGGACCAGGCCGGGGCTATCGGCGCCGTCACGGGGGTCCCCGACCGGGTGGACGATATCCTGCGGCGGGGCCGGCTTTTTTATTACTTCGACGGCCATTTGATTCCCTCCCTGGCCCCGGCCTCTCTCCTGGTTGCCGGGGACAAGCCCCGGGAACTGGACTACGCCAATGGCCGGCTCTACTGGGGAGACAGCGTCCTACCCGTGGACCGGCAGGGAAACCTGATTCTCCACTTTAGGGGGGACCTGGACCGCTACGTGCCCTACGATTTTTGGGAAATTCTGGAAAGCGCGGAGGCCCACCTGTCGGGGGGAAGTCCCAGTCTGCCGCCGGAAGACTTTAAGGACAAGTACGTGTTCTTTGGGCTCTACGCCCCGGGACTTTTTGATATTTTCAGCACCCCCATCTCCGCGGTTTATCCCGGGGTGGGGATGCACATTACCATGATGGACAACCTGCTTTCCGGGGATTTTATCCGGGAAAGCCCCCGCTGGCTGGACCTGCTTATCCTTTTTGCCGCGGCCCTGCTTATTACCATGCTTTCCCTCTTTCCGGGCCGCATCCCCGTGTCCCTGGGGGTGACGATCTTCGCCCTGGTCCTGGTTCTCGGCCTGGGCCTGGCCTGTTACCAGTTCGGCAATTTCTGGCTCCCCATGGCGGCTCCCATCGTTACGATTGTCCTGGCCTTTTTGACTTCCACGGTCTACAACTACGCCACCGAAGGGAGCCAGAAACGGTTTATCAAGTCCGCCTTCTCCCGTTACCTTTCCCCCAAGGTCATTGACCAGATCATTGCCGATCCTTCCCAGCTTAACCTGGGCGGGGAGAAGCGGGAGATGACCGCCATCTTTACCGATATCCGCAGTTTTTCTACGATTTCCGAAGCCCTGGGGGATCCAAGTAAACTGGTGGAACTGCTCAACTTTTACCTGACCCGGATGAGCGATATTGTGCTGCAAAACGGGGGGACCATCGACAAGTACGAGGGGGACGCGATTATCGCCTTTTTCGGGGCCCCGGTGTATATGGAAGATCACGCCCGCAGGGCCTGCCGTTCCGCGGTCCTCATGCATAAGGCCGAAGTGGAGATTAACCGGGAGGCGGTTGAACGGGGGCTCATCACCCCAGAGGTGGTGGCCGCTTTGGTCCGCAAGAACATCCTGAAAAGTAATGACGATCCCAATCCCCTGTTTACCCGCCTGGGGGTCAACACCGGGGACATGGTGGTGGGCAACATGGGGACCCCTAACAAAATGGACTACACTATCATGGGGGACGCGGTGAACCTGGCGGCCCGGCTTGAGGGAATCAACAAGCAGTACAATACCGGGGGTATCCTGGCAAGCGAATACACCAGGGCGAAGCTGGGGGACGAATTTATTCTGCGGCCCCTCAGCAGGGTGCGGGTAGTAGGGAAAAGTATTCCCATCAGGCTTTACGAGATTCTGGATCTGGCGGAGGGGGCCTCCCCGGGGCTTGTGGAGGCGGTGGAGAAATGGGCCTCCGCCTTTAAGGCCTATGAGGGCCGTAACTTCGCGGCGGCGGGAAATGTTTTTAAGGCAATCTGTCAGAAAAACCCCGAAGACCGGGTTGCCCGGCTCTACCTTGACCGCTGCGCGGCGTACCTGAAGTCCCCGCCGCCGGAGGATAAGTGGGAAGACGGGGTGGATAATTTGACTGAAAAGTGAGCTTGTTCCAATGGATGCGGCGGTCCTAAGGGGGCCGCTGAAAAACCGGGTTGTTGAACAAGTCCAATATCGAGGAGGTTTAAATTGAAACGTGGAATGATTCTAACGTGTATGACTTTGCTGCTGGCATCCGCCGCCTTTGCCCAGATTAGGGCGGGGCAGACGGTTTATGTAACGGCCAAGTCTTTGCCGGTTAAATCGGGGACTGGGTTTTTTGCCCGGACCCTGGGAACCCTGAATTACGGGGACCCGGTAACCGTGGTCCGGCTGAACGGGAAATGGGCCGAGGTCCGGTCCGGCTCTCCCCAAATTACCGGCTGGGTTGCCCAGACCAACCTTAGTACCAAGCGGGTTACCGTCTCCGGAGGAACTTCCGCCTCTTCCAAAGAAGTGGCGATGGCGGGGAAAGGTTTTACCGAGGAAGTGGAGCGTGCGTACAAAGAAAACCACACTGTGGACTATAGAGCCGTGGACGCTATGGAAATCGAGACGGTGAGTGATGATGAATTGCTTGCTTTTATCAGGGAAGGCCGTCTTTCTATGGGGGATGAATAAATGCGAACCAGTAAATTCAGGGGCGGCTCCCGCGCAGCCTTTCTTAAAGCCGGAGCGGTATTTTTTCTTATCATTTTTGGGGTTGGTTTTTTATGCTGGTCCTGTGAATCCCTGGCGGATGTTACCAGTACGGGGGCGCAGATCGCCGGGGCTCTGGGGGTTATTGACGAGGCAACAACAAATACCATCGTCAAATCCAGCGATGCCTTTGGCCGGGCTTGGGAAGATATCACGCCGGAGGAGGAATACTACATTGGCCGCGCGGTGGCGGCTAATATTTTTGACCGCTATACTTCTTGGAACGGCAGTCCCGCCCTTGCCAAGTATCTGAACGAGATCTGCAAGACCATCGTGATCAATTCTCCCCGGCCGGAGATCTTTGCGGGTTACCATGTGGCGATTCTGGACAGCGCCGAGATCAACGCCTTTGCTACTTCCGGCGGGCATATCCTGGTTACCCGGGGGCTTATCGCCTGCGCCGATTCCGAGGATGCCCTGGCGGCGGTTATCGCCCATGAGATTGGCCACATCCAATTACAGCACAGCATTAAGGCTATTCAAAACAGCCGGCTTGTTGACGCCCTGCTGATCACCGGGACCTCCGTGGCGGGGGCCCTGGGCAACGATGACATAAAGGAATTGGCCGGCATCATGGATGAATCGGTAAACGACATCATCAGCACCCTCATCGAAAAGGGTTATTCCAGGGATATGGAATTCGATGCCGATACCGCCGCCCTGGCCCTGCTGGCCGCCGCGGGTTATGAGCCCTCCAGCCTGATTAGCATGCTTCGGCTTTTGGATCAAAACCAGGGGACCCGTTCTTCCGGCCTTGCCAAGACTCACCCCAGCCCGGCCCAGCGGATAACAAACGCGGAAGGGGCGCTGGCCAAATTCAAGGTCCCGGATACCCGTTCTTACCGCACGGAAAGGTACAGCCGGATTAGATAGACTCTGTCCATAATGTAGACACATTATGGACAGATTTCCCTAAAAAACGCATTTTTGCAGCCCTTAGGCGAAAAAACGCAGGGTCTGTCCGCAAAGTAACCGACTTTGCGGACAGACACTAGATAGGGGGCGGAGGAAAGGTCCGGTTCCGCGCCGGGCCCTAAAAATTGAGGCCCTATGATTATCAGCGCAAGCCGGCGCACCGACATTCCCGCCTTTCAGGGTGAATGGTTTATGGATTGCCTGCGGGCCGGCGAAGTGTTTGTCAGGAATCCGGTAAACGGGACCCAGGTAAGCCGGATCGATCTTTCCCCGGAAGCGGTGGATTGTTTTGTGTTCTGGACCAAAAACCCCGCCCCCTTTCTGCGTTTCCTGGACGAGCTTGACGGGCGGGGATACCCTTACTACTTTCAGTTTACCCTTACCCCCTATGGCCGGGACCTGGAGCCGAATTTACCGGAAAAACAGGCCCTGATAGATACCTTCTGCCGGTTGTCGGAACGGATCGGCAGGGAGCGGGTACTGTGGCGCTATGATCCTATCGCGCTAAATCCCCGGTACGGCTGTTCGTACCACGCAGAACAGTTTGAAAAATTCTGCCGGGCCCTGGAGGGGAAAACAGAAAAATGCGTTATTAGTTTTATCGACAGCTACGGTTTTTTAAAAAAGAATTTTGAGGAATTGGGGATACGGGAGCTGGCCGCCGAAGAGATTACCGGGATCGCCGAAATACTACAGCCGACGGCGGAAAAATACGGTCTGGCCCTGGCCTCCTGCTGCGAAAAGGCGGATCTTGCCCGGTATAACATCGGCAGGAACCGGTGTGTTGACGCGGAACTGATCAACCGGGTCTTCGGCCTGAATTTAGGTTCCCGGAAAGACCCCGGTCAGCGGGCGTACTGCGGCTGCCATGTCAGCCGGGACATCGGAACCTACCGCACCTGCCTTCACGGCTGCCGCTACTGTTACGCCGCCCGGCCCTAATCGGATTCCGGGGCATCGGCCTTCGCGCTGATTCTGCGCCGGGGGGCGGGCTTGTCCTCTTTTGGGGGAGGAAAGATCCGCGCGGGGTCCTGGTAAGGGATGTTGCTCCGGTACTCCGGGGCGGTCATGTCAAGACCCGCGGCGTGGAAGCCGTTTTGTATGTTCTGGTACAATTCCGAATAGATCCGGGGCACCAGGTCCACTTCTTTAGTATAACAGTTTATCTGATAGCGGGCGTAAAAATCGTCCATGGCGGTTTGCAGCACAAAGGGCTGGGGTTTTTTCAGGACATGGGAAGTGGCCAGGGCCGCGTTGATAAGGATTTCGTGTATGGTCTGCCAGGGGGTCGCATAGCCGAAGGTAATACCAGCATAAAGAACAAGCCCTTCCTCATCCTCATCAAAGGAGGTGTGGTAGTTAACAACGCTGCTGTTTAGGATCATCATGTTAGGAAAAGTAACGTATTCGTTTTTATGGGTTTTAAGGCGGATCACCATAAGGGTCTTTTCCACCACGAATCCCGTAACATCGTTGATCTTTATCCGGTCCCCGATTTTGAAGGGGCGCATATAGGTAACTACCAGCCCCGCTACCAGGTTTCCGCTGGCGGACCTGGAACCCAGGGAAAAGATAATCCCCACCAGCACCGATACCCCCTGGAATATCCGGGAATCCGATCCAGGGAGGTAGGGGTAAATAATCGCCACGGTAAACGCGAAAAGCAGGACCCGCAGAATATTGAAGGTGGGATTCGCCCAGTCGGCGTAAAAACCGGGAATTACCAGTTTTCCCCTTTCAATCTGAATTGTTAAAAATTTAAGGCCCCGCAGGGCGTAGCGGGTGACTATGATGATCACGACGATGGTGATAAGGTTAGGGATATATTCGATGGTTCCAATGATGATGTTTCTAAAGGGGGTAAAGATGTAGCCGAACAGGGTGGCGGCCAGGTCCCGTGTATGGGGGAAAAGGCTGAACACCAGAGGTATGGTGAATAAAAGCTGAAAAACAGTAACGATGTATTTAATAATTTTAATGCCAAAGACGGCAAGGCTGATGATCTGCTTGGTACTGAGGAGCCTGATTTTTTTTATCATGAAGGGCTTAATCTTGCCGCCAAGGCGTTCAATCACCTTTTTGGTAATAACCCTGAAAATATGACGCCAGAAGATCCAGATGATCAGGGCCTGCAGCGCGATGATCCCCAGGGCTATGCCCAGCCGCCCGGCATAGCTTCCCAGGGTTTCCCCCTGCAGGATTCTGCCTTCGATCCCATCAATAAAACCGGCCAGGGTATTGATGGCCTCCTCCGTACCGGCCAGGGCATCCCCGGGAATATCCTCCAGGTTATCCGGCAGGGCTTCAACGGGGCCGCTGGGTTCCGGGGAAGGAAGGGCGCTTTCACCCGCCGGGGCATCCTGGGCGCACAAGGGGGCGGGGACGAACAAGGCCAGGGCCAAAACGATCAGTAAGGGCATCTGGAAAAAGGGTTTCATAAGATCCTCTCTTTTGGATCTTACAATACTCCTTTTTGCGGGTTTATAACAGACCGGCAATCCCGCCAGCCAAGGCATCGGCGATTGTTCCTTTTAAGTCATTTTTGCGCATTTTTTGCTTTTCAATTGCGCCGTAAAACGGCGCTTTTGCCGCAAAAAACTCAGGCTTCAAGGCAACCGCGGGTTGCCAAGGTTCCGCCAAGGCCGCCTACGGCGGCCGCGCTCCCTTCCCTCCGCTGGGGCAGCCGGAGGCTGCCGCGCTTCGGGAACGCACGCCCCTCCTATTCCTTGCGCCCAAGAGGGTTTTCGCCCTTCGGGCCAGGCCCCCTCAACGAAAGTAAACGCCCTGCCGCGCTGACAAACGCGCAGAAGCCCGGGCTGCCGTTAGGCCATTAAATTGCCGCGTAAACAGGACTGTGCGGCGCCCCTTTTCACTATTTTCTTTTTTATTATTCTTTGTCCAATAATTTTGTAGATTTCCATCTTATCTCTTTTTCCTATACCCCATATTTCTATTATTTCTATTGCGTCTTTTTTTATTCTATAAACAATCCTATATGCCTTCTTTACTACATATATTTTATAATACCCAGTCAAATCTATATTGTTTTTATTTCCCAGCGCTTCACCAAGAAATGGATTCTCTTTTAATTTATCAATCTTTTCATTAACTTGTTTTTTTATGCTTCCATCAAGAGATCTATAATCTTCAGCGGCTTCAGGAATAAATTGAATCTCAAAATTCATATTTCTTCCCTGATTTTTTCCCATGAAATATTATTCTTGGGGTCATATTTTCCCGATCTTTTTTCCACCATGTTTTTTATCTCAAATTGTTCAAATATTTCTTCAATATTTTTTAAATATTCATATTCATCATAAGAAAGCAAGACCGCTTCCATGTTATTATTTTTTAATATATATACCGCCTTGCCGGAATCCGACAATTCCCGAACGGTCTGGGTAAGTTCTTTTTGAAGCCGGGTTATGGGAACCATTTGTTTAGTTTCTACTAACATATATTTCTCCTTGCTAATATACATAGTATAATATGTATTTTATTATAATGTCAAGGATTTTCACAAAAATTTCAATACTTTATTTGCTAAAAATTGATAAATGTATCTTTTTCTATGTTATTTATTTTGTCAAACAGTAGGTTTCAAGGATTAAAAAGGGGGAGCACATTCATTTCAAACGGTTAAAAATTTCGGCTCCATAACAAACATTTTTTGACACTGCTCCCCCTCGCTCCGTAGTCCTCACTCCGAGGCTGCGCCTCTCCGCTCCGGTCTACTCCGCTACCCCCACTGTTTTTTCTCAAAATATCGTCGAAGAAGAGAGTGTATGGTTAATTTTTTAAGACTGCGAAAATGCGGTCAGAATAGTCGTGAGAGGCGCAGCCGACCTAGGCAAACGGAACCCTGGAGCCGCCGTATGGCTCTTAAATTGCTGCGCAAGCAACTACCAAGCGCATACAGTCCTGTTAGACGATGTGGGGCTCTTCACGACTTATTGTATTTTTCGTTTTCAAATTCTACTGCCATTCTATGTATTTCATCTATACTTTTATCTTTCCACAATTCTTTATGCCATTCAGTGTAATCGAAATTGTTACTTTTTATACTAGTTATAAAACGTTCCGTTTCGAGTACTCCAAATGTTTTTAATAACAAGTCTATTGCTTCTACTTTTAACACTGTCTCAGTTCTCATTTCTTTCCTCCAGCCGTATAAAATCAATTGGATTAACTATTTTAATTTCGTCGATTTTTTTGTTCGTTAAATCTTCATCAGTCGTTATAAAATATTCACACTGACTTTCTATTGCGCATGCAATATGTAAAGCGTCATTGAGCCGTATTTTATTTTGTTCAATTTGTCTGCCCCGTGTCAATATAGTTTCTGATGACTTACACTTATATTTTGCAATATTTTCCCATAATTGAATAGAATTTTTGTTTTCTACATTTGGATTATTACCATTTTAAAGATCAGACATATAAGACCATACTAAATCATATTTACCCTGTCGAATCTGATCTTGAATATACAATTTTGCCGTTGTTTCAAGTTGATTTTTTATATTGCTTTGGTCGTCAAACGGCCTATTATAAGCGCAATAATCTAAATATATCTTCATAATATATAGAATAACATGCCTCTATATTTTTGTCCATATATTTTTGTGTATAATTTTTATACATACATTGTGGCCTCATGTCGCTTAACGTTCCGGCTGTTTTAGCAGCGTGGCGGCATTTACTGCGGTAAATGACATTAATGATCGGATGTATTTGGAGGCACAACGTGAAGCATCGATTTTCCTTTCTTCTTCGCTTCAGTGTATCGAACACCGCATGGGCTTTTGCCAATAACCGGGCCTGTCATGCTTACACAAAATGCCCCCGGCAAAGCCGGGGGTGTTCGATGTGCGCTATTTAGTGTCTGTCCATAAAGTCGGTTACTTTATGGACAGACCTTGCATTTGCATGCGCAAATGCGGTTTTTAAGGTAGTCTGTCTATAATGTGTCTACATTATAGACAGACTCTATTTAAGATATTGCCTGATGGCCTCGGGGTATACCATTTCCGGGACCGGGACTGCCTGGGCTTTTCTGATATATTCATTGGCTGAACGTTCCAGAAGAATACCGGCGGCTTTCGCTTTGTTTACCGCTTCCGTAACTTTTGCCACATAATCATCGTGAGTGGGGTACAACTGTTTCAGGTAGGCCGTTGAGAACGGAATGGTGTAAGATGACGGCAGTATCCGCGTCCGGTAAACCACGGAATAATTGGCGAAGGGAACCTCAAGTTCCGGTAAACGGACCCCGCCCAGGGCGTTACCGTATTGATCCCGGCGGAGTTCAATTCTGCCGTTGGTCACGGTTGTTTCAATGGGCGGGAAACTTGGCGGCGGGGCGCCGTCGGTAATCCACTGGTGAATCGCCCAGAACGCGGCGGAAAGTACCGGCTGCCAATCGACTTCGGTCTGCCGGATGACGGAAATCACATTCAGGGAATTGGTGATGCCCTCCCGGTCGCTCTTGCGGTTCACAAATTGCATTTTTCGCGGCCCCGCGTGGGAAGAACCAGGGACTTCCCAGTGGCGGAGCTTGCCGGTCTCCGGCTGGCGGGCTTCGGCGGTCCAGTCCGCTTCCGCCTCGGAGTTAAAGATCATAACCGGGATGGAAAGATCGTCCCGAATCAACGCCGGCCTTATCCTGCGGCCCACGGGATTGGGGTCCGGGGCGGTGCGGTCTTCGGCGACGGCGGCTTTGAAATCAACGCCCTGGCCGCCGCCAAGTCCGGGGATAATCGCGTCATAGACGTTTGCCAGGGGTTGAACGCCGTTCGCGTAAGAGAGAAGGCGTATGCCCGACTGGGAACCGCCGACGGCTATCAATTTTTTTACGTCCAGGCCGCCCATAGTATCCACACCGGTGGTTTGGGTTTTACGGTTAGGTCCCAGGGCAATACCGGCCTGGGTAAAAATATCGTAGGATACGCCGTCATCGGGAACATTGAGACTGCCGTAACGCTGGGGGTCCCATGTTACGAGCCCGGCGTGAGCAAGGTCAGCCGGAGCAGCCTGGACCGTCATGTTGGTGCCGACAGCCCGGACTTCGCTGGTCGCGGTTGCCGCGTTTTTAAACCCGTAGATCCCTATCGGCTGGGTGGATACCAGCGCATAGGCAAAGCCGCAGTCCGCCATGTCCATCATGGCTTCAAGTTCCACAAAAGCCCAATCGTAACCGTTGGAAACGTTTGACCATTCGACAATTACGGTGCCGTTAAAACCGGCGGGGTCCGCCGGGCGCTGTACCAGCACGCGGGTTTTATAGGGAACAGCGTCAGCCTTTTCCAGCGTCCACTTGCCATCGTTGGTCCATTCCCCGGTTAAATCATAATGGGCCGCGTTGCCTTCGATGAAAAACTCTTCTTCCACATAGCCGATTCTGCTGATATTTCCAAAATACCCCATAAAAGGCCAGCCGTGTTCTCCGCCTGTGATTGGGCCGGTAACGTGAATAGCGCCTTTTGGCCCGCTTCCCGTGTCGGACTTGGGTCCGCCAAACAACGAACATGACAGTACGGTCATCGTCAGGACAGTCAGTAATACTGCTTTTTTCATAATCGCTCCTTACGTTTAGGTATGCATGAGCGCGCCGAAACAAACAAACTGTTTTTTCGACGCCGCTTTTTCTGTGATGAAAGCCGCCCATAAAAGGGAAGCTTGTTTCCTCACATCCTCCAAACCAGATAAACCTCCTTCTAAACCAGATAAATCCTCCCGGGGCCGGATTACCGGCGCTTTTGGGGACATACGGCTAACCCGATCTTACGGTTCCCGGAGTACCGGAGAAAACCAGCGAGATAAGCGATGTCGCAAAGGAGACATCGGGGGGAATGCGGGAATTGTTCTGCGGACGGCCGGTCTGGGGGAAGCGGGTTTTCAGTTCCTCGTAGACCGCCTTTGCGCCGGGGATGTCCTGGGCTGCGGCCATTTTCACGGACTTGTAAAACACCAGGGCGGTCTGGTACGCCTCGCTTCCGGCGGTCATCTCCGTATCATCGATGCTCTCTTTCAACTGCTGAACCCTATTGAGCAGCTTCCACAGACCGTGGGCATCGGTAAAGTCAACGCCGAAAGCGTCTATGTCAAGATAGGGCGGCGCCAGGTTGGGGTTTTTCCGGGCGAAGTCATAAGCTTTCTCCACAAAGGAGATGGTCTTCTCGCTCATTTTGGGTAACTCTTGCCGTTCCGCCGGAGTGAGGGCGAGCATAAAGGGGGCGAGCAGTGTTTTTGCTTCGTCAATCCTGGCCTGCGCCTCAGCCAGAACCGCCGCGGGTATGGACTGGGTGTTATCTTTCATAATGGCTTCCTTTAGAAAACCAGGGCAAACATCACCGACAGTTTATTGTCAAAAGCCATATCGGCCTTTTCATCGTTGACCGTATCCGTGATCATTGACAGCGCATAAGACAGGTCCAGGCTGGCTGTGCCTACACGGATGGACAGTTGGGGCTTAACGCTGATCAGGAACCGTTCGGTTTCCGTATCGTTTACCACCGTACCGCTGGCCACCATAGTCGATTTGGCATGGTTTCCGTAGCTTTCAAAACTCATATTCAGCCTGGGTACGAACATGCCAATCTGATAGGATACCCAGGGATCAAAAGAAAACCCGACACGGTATGTATTTTCGCTGCGAATATCCTGGCCGCCCACATTGTCTACCCGGTCGTAAGCTATCGAACGGAAGACGTCACCGCCGCCTTTTGAAACAAGTATGTTGGTATTGTTGAGGAACTGGTACGCGTAAATTCCGAATTGCAACTGCCGTCCGATCCGGTATGCCAGGGTCTGGTCAAAGGCTATGTAGGGATACCCGGCTTCGGGCTGCTTGTACTTGATTTGATTGGTAAAAACCTCGAAGTTGGCGGTTAAATTGGGAACCGCCAGCAGGTGGATTCCCGCTGTCATAGTGGGTATCGTATTATCCCGCCAACCTCCGCCATAACTTACCTTGAAAATCTTGCTCATCTCGTAGGCTATGCCCCAGCTCGCAATTCCTTTTTCAGCCGGGCCCGTTCCGTTTGTGGGAAGGGTGGGATCGCGGGTAATCTCAGTAGCGGTAGGAAGCTGGGGAGCGTAGACACCGCCGCCGATGCTTAGGCCGGGAATGGGGTTAAACTTGACCAGAACGCCCGCCCCCTCGCCGCCGTCCGAACTAATTCTGCCGCCGGAGTTGTACGTGTCGTCCCGTACCCATCCCATTTTTAATTCCATTTTTTTATCAAAGAAATTCATCCAGCCGTAGGCCTGGAAAATATCCGGCATAGGCGCCCGCATAGTGTCGGAAGTGTCATAACCCGAAATCGCCATCAGGGTGAAGGCAAACCCGTAGGTCTCCCGGTCATAAGTTACCCCCATCCGGGTGTAATACAAAAAGCTCAGAGACGCGCCGTCTATCATAACGTCGGTGCCGCCCCAGGTTTTTTCGTCAATGTCATAGCCCAGGGTGCTATACATGAATCCGTTGAATCTCCACCCGTCCAGGGGGTTCCGGGGGGCGGTCTGCGCCGCCGCTGCCTGGGAGAAAACCCTTGTCCCCAGTGCAAGCAGGACCACTACAAAAACCGTTAATCTTTTCATTCTGTTCCTCCAAAAAATATTTGATCACCTCGAAAGAGGTGTTAGAGCCGGTGTTCATAGCAAGCCAATTCCTAACGGCTGATCCGCGGATCCATTTTTACCTCAACCGGAAGGGCTTCCGGTACCGGCGCACGGTTTGCCGCCTGTATATATTCATCTACCGCTTCAGGCAGAATAATTCCCGCGTCTTTCGCCGCGTTCGCGGCGGCGGTGATTTTTGCCACATAGGCCTCATGGGTGGGATATAATTGTCTGAGCCGTTCCGGGCTGAACGGTACGGTATAGCCTATCAGCGGATAGATTGGCCCCGCCACATACCGGCCAATTGGAACTTCCATTTCCGGCATCCGCACACCGCCCTGAACATTTCCGTATTGATCATACGCATAGTCCCGGCCTTCAACCTGAATGGGCGGCATCTGCGGGGGCGGCGAACCGCCGTTGATCCACCGGTGGACATGCAGTAACGCCGCGTCAAAAGCGTTATGCCAGTCAACTTCATTCATCCGGCTTATGTCCCAAAACGTGCGTGTCGGATCGATCATGCCGTCCCGTTCCCATATTTTCCGGGACGCTCCGGTCATACGGTTCGGCATGTGCGAAGCCCCGGCGATTTCCCAGGAACGGTATTTATCCGTATCGGGCTGCCGTTGGTTAGCAAAATACAACGCTTCAGTCTGGGAGTTGAATTGTAAAACCGGAATGGACAAGTCTTCCCGAACCCAGGTACTGACGGACCGGCTGTGCCCGGTATTGCCGGAACCGCTGTCGGGGTGGGCCAGGCCGGAAGCAAAATCAGAGGCCGTACCGGCGCAGATTACCGGAATAATCGCGTCAAAGGCGTTAGACAGGGGCTGAACCCCGTTGGTATAGGCCAGGATTCTGGTACCCGACTGGGACGCGCCTGTGGCGATCAATTTTTTTACCGCCATGCCGCCCATAGGATCAACGCCGTGGGATTCGGCCCTGCGGTTCGGTCCTACCGCCCGGGCCGCCTGGGTAAAGATGTCGAACGATACCGCCTCATCGGGAATATTCAGGCTGCCGTAGCGTTCATTGTCCCAGGCATTTAAGCCCTGGGGAAGGGAGGGGAAACCGTCAATGCCGGTTGGCTGGGCCGATACCGACACATAGGCGAAACCGTTGGTGTATAAGCCCCTGGTATCAACCAAATTGTATTCAAAACCAAAACTGACATTGGTCCACTCCACCAGTACCGTACCGTTAAACTTCGCGGGGTCTCTGGGGCGGCGTACCAGAATCCGGGTTTTGTAGGGCGCGGAACTTACGGGTTCAATATCCCATTTACCGTCGTTTTTCAACTCATTGACCGGCGCGTAACGGACGGCGGTTCCTTCAAGAAAATATTCCTCTTCTATATAACCGATGCCGCGGATGTCCCCGAAATACGCGCCAAAGGGATAGCCCATTTCGCCGCCCTTTACCGGGCCTGTTACCAGCGGGCCGGGGCCGGAAGGGGGCGGGGAGTCCGCCGCCGGTTTTGCGGAAACCGCCAGGGCCGCGCAAAAAGAAAACACCGCCGCGAGACACATAATTTTTTTCATATT
>JAISAN010000137.1 GCA_031266635.1 Treponema sp.
GGAAAGAACGGTTTTTTTGTGAAGTACAAAGGCAATATTGTTATAGTAAACGATATTTCCGCCGCCTATCTCCGCGCTCGTGCGGACGCGGCGCACAAAACCCCATCTGAAATCATTGATGAAATGGTATGGGAACAGATCAACACGGAACCCACAATGGGCAAGACGCTTGTAAGTGGGGCAAAGACCCGGTGAAAGAATAAAGTTGTTCGATAACCAGCGGAGGCGCCTATGTTGCGAGTGTTTAGCGTACTTTTTGCCGGTGTGAGCGCGGCGCATCTGGTTTTTACGCTTGTTCACAAACGCGCGTTTCAGGACCTGAGCAAAATTTGCCTTGTGCCCTTGCTGGGCGCGGCCTACGTTCTCGGCGCGGAACATCCCGCCGTCCCCATTTTGCTTGCCCTGCTCTTCGGCTGGGGGGGCGATATATTCCTCCTCAAAATAAGCGATGTCAGGTTTTTCCGGCTGGGGCTGGCGAGTTTTCTGCTGGGGCATCTCTGTTATATCCCCTCGTTTTTATCCGCCGCCGGTGAACTGCATAGTACCGCCCTCCTTGTTTCCGCCGCCGCCGCGCTTCCCCTGGCCTTTGCCATTCATTCGTTTATCAAACCGGAAAAAGCGATGAACCTTCCCGTCATAATCTACGAAATCATCATTTTGCTGATGAGTTTATCCGCCCTGCAGCTGCTGATCTCCCGGCGGGACGGCTGGGGCCTCCTCGTGTTCGCGGGGAGCCTCTGCTTTCTCGTTTCCGATACGCTTCTGGCCTACTGCACCTTCAGAACCAAACCGAAACACGGGGACTTCTTTGTGATGCTCTTTTACATCGCGGCCCAGGCGGGGATTATCCGGGGAATGATGTTTGTTTTATAATCCCTGATATGCGTATCATTGCGGACCTCCACATTCACTCCCGGTTTTCCCGGGCCACCAGTTCCCGGCTGAACCCGGCGTATCTGGATCGCTGGGCCCGGATCAAGGGGATCAATCTTTTGGGAACCGGCGATTGCACCCACCCCCGCTGGCTGGCGGAACTCCGGGAGCAGATGGACGACGGGGAGGAAGGTCTTTATATATTGAAGAAAAGCGTCCGCAAGGATTTTGACGCGGGGCCCGCGCGGGAGGAGGGGCTGCCCGGAATACGCGGCGGGGCGGACGCGGAAGAGCCGGTTCGTTTCGTGCTGACCGGGGAGATCAGTACGATCTACAAGAAAGGAGACACGACCCGGAAGATTCATCACCTCATCGTCCTGCCGGATTTCAGGGCCGCCGCGGCTTTTCA
Organism: Treponema sp.; assembly: GCA_031266635.1. Lineage (GTDB taxonomy): Bacteria > Spirochaetota > Spirochaetia > Treponematales > Breznakiellaceae > JAISAN01. The sequence goes on from JAISAN010000137.1 coordinate 1,283, forward strand.
GACAAAACTTGAGCGGGTTGGCAACATCAGCTCCGACGGGCGGCCCATTTTGGGCATTGATTCCCACGACCTTCTGGCCCTGCTTCTGGATACCGACGACCGGGCCCTGCTTATCCCCGCCCACATCTGGACGCCCTGGTTTTCCGCCCTGGGGGCCCGGTCGGGTTTCGATTCTATCGAAGCATGTTACGGCGATCTGGCAGCCCACATTCCCGCGGTGGAAACGGGGCTTTCCTCAAACCCGCCCATGAACTGGGCCCTTTCGTCCCTGGACAGATTTTCCATCATCTCCAATTCCGACGCCCATTCGCCGGACAAGCTGGGCCGGGAAGCGACGATCTTCGATATGGACCGCTCCTACTCTTCACTGGCGGCGGCCCTTTGGCGGAACGGCGGAACCGGGGCGGGGATTGTCGAAACCATTGAATTTTTCCCCCAGGAGGGAAAATACCACTACGATGGCCACCGCAAATGCGGCTATTACGGAAGCCCCCAGGAAACGGCCGAGAGTAACGGCCTTTGTCCGGTCTGCGGCAAACCCCTGACCCGGGGGGTTATGGGACGGGTGCTGGAACTGGCGGACCGGCTGGTGGACGAAAGCGCCCCCTGCCCCCCGGGATCCGGCAAAACCAAACGTCGGCCTTACCATTCCCTGATCCCCCTGCGGGAGATGCTTGGGGAACTTTTGGAAACCGGGGCGGCCTCAAAAAAAGTAAGCGCCGCCTATAACAGCCTGATCGAACAGGCGGGAAGTGAATTCTCCCTGCTTATGGATATGGCCCCAAGGGAAATTGAAGGGCTTTCCTGCCCCAATATTCCGGGGGAGCTGTTGGCCGCCGCGGTGGAGCGGATGCGGTCCGCTCAGGTGTTTATTGAGCCCGGCTACGACGGGGAGTACGGGGTTATCCGGGTGTTTCCCCGGGGGAAAAAGATCCTCACCGGGAAAGAAGGGGCCCTGTTCCCGGATATGCCCCGGGAGGAAGCCGGGGCCGAATCCCCTCCGGGGGAAGGCAAAAAAAGCCCCCAGGGAAAGAAACAAACAATTCCCCCCGCTGCCCCCGTTGGGACCGAAGACAGCTCCGGGAAGGTTTTTATCCCAAACGGGGAGCAGGAACAGGTTATCTCCTTTGGGGGAAGCCATGCCCTCATCATTGCCGGACCGGGGACAGGAAAAACCGCGGTGCTGGCCGCCCGGATTGCCCGGCTGATAGGGGAGGGGGCGGATCCCGCCGCCATTCTCGCCATGAGTTTTACCGTCAAAGCCGCGGAGGAACTGCGGGAACGGATCGCCAAAACCGCCGGGGCCGATGCGGCGGGGAAAGTTACCGCGGCTACCTTCCATTCCCTCTGCGCGTCGATCCTGCGGGAACAGCCGGCAAATACCGGGGTTCCTCAAAACTTCCGTATCCTCGACGATGCGCGGCGGACCGCCCTCCTCGCGGAACTCTGCGGGGAGCTCCCCAAAAACCGGCGGATCAATGTCCGGGCTTTGGGGGACTATATTGAAACGCGGAAACGGTTCCTTTTATTGCCGGGGGAAGATAAACCGAACCTCGATTTAGGGGGCCTTTCGGGTTTGGCGGAAGACCTGGGGCTGCCCCCGGGGGATCAGGAAAAGGAAGGGCTCTACGGACTGTACCGCATCCGCCTGCGCGCCGGAGGGGAACTGGATTTTGACGACCTGGTGGCGGGAACCGTCCGGCTTTTTGCCTCCCGCAAGGAGATCCTCTCCCGGTACCAGGCCCGATTCCGTTATCTCTTCGCGGACGAATACCAGGACATCAACTTTGCCCAATACGTCCTGCTGCGCCTTTTAGCGGGTGGTCCGGAGGGCCTGGGGCCCTTTCATCCTGATCCTAAGATAAAAACAATTCGGGGCCACGCCGCGCTAGCGGATCCCCAAAACACGCTCGATGTCTCGCGTGCCGGATCGGGCGTCTCCGGCGGGGCCTGCTCTCCCCCTGCCCCCTCACCCATTCCTGGTCCCCCCATTCTTTGGGTTATCGGCGATCCGAACCAGGCTATCTACGGGTTCCGGGGTTCGGATAAACGGTTTATAGACCGCTTCCTCACCGATTACCCCGATGCCGCCCGGTTCCGTCTTGCCCGCAGTTTCCGCTGCGCCGCTCCCATTATCAAGGCCGCGGGCCGCCTGGTGGACGAGACGCTGGAGGGGACCGGGACGGCCGTAAGCCTGTTCCGTTCTTCCTACCCCACGGAGAAATCCGAAGCCGAAGGTATTGCCCGTGTTATTTCCCGGCTGATCGGGGGCGCCAGCTTTTTCGCCCTGGACAGCGGCGTTGCGGACGGCGCTGGGGAACTGGCCGGGCTCAGGGATTGCGCCATCCTACTCAGGACCATTTCTCTGGCCCCGCCCCTGGTCAAAGCCCTGGGGGATCACGGTATTCCCTTTGAACTGACCGGCGAAATACCTTGGTGGGAAGAAGATCCGGTTAAGTCCCTCATCGAACTCCTGCGGAATATCCACGAAGGCACGGGAAGCCGGGGAAAAGCCGAATTAAAAAACAACGATGACGGGAACCAAAACTTTAAGGACAATGTCCTCAGCCTGGGCCCGGTATTTTCCGTAGCGGACAAATCCCCGGTGGAGGCCCTGCGGTCCGCCTGGGATTTTATGATTCAAAACGGAACCGCTCCGGCGTCCAAAGGCAAAGAGGACGTTTTGGAACGCCTCTTTAGTTTGGCGTCCATGTACGGGGATCTGCCCTCCTTCATGGACACCCTCGCGATCAGCGCTCCCGAGGGGCTTCGGGACTTACCAAGCGAAGGGGTCAGGATTATGACCATCCACGCGTCCAAGGGCCTTGAATTTGATTTTGTTTTTGCCGCCGCCCTGGAAGAGGGCCTGCTCCCCTTTACCCTGTTTGACAAAGCCGGGGAAAAAACCCAAAAAAAGGGTGAAGGGGAAACCGAA
>JAISAN010000026.1 GCA_031266635.1 Treponema sp.
GCCCGGCTTTTCAGGAGCCGCTGGCGTTCGGCGATTTTTGATCACCTCTACCTTTTTTCGATCAAAACCCTTTCGGCCCTTCTGGGGGAAACGGGGTTTAGGGTGGAAAAGGTGGTAACTTGGGGAGGCCTTGCCGCGGGGTCTTCCCCGGCGCTGATCAAAACCCTGGCCGACCGGGGAGCAAAACGTTTTGGCTTTGGAGATGTGATGCTTATCCGGGCCGCCAAAAAGCTTCAATGAGCCTCCGGGGAAGTTCGTTACCTCTGAAAATTTAACTCCGAAAATTTAACCTTGACAAAATCTTTCATTCAGGATATTACGAAATAACAAATTAATGGGGAGCTGTGGCATTTTGCGGGGCAAAATGCTGTGAGGAATGGCGCGGGCCATGTTCTTCAAGTACGGCTGAGAGAAAGCGGCTTAACGCTTTAAACCCTTGAACCTGATCCGGATAATGCCGGCGGAGGGAATGGCGTAAAAGCTTATTTACAACCCCCGCGGGAGCGCCGCGGGGGTTTTTTTGTCCCCGCAGAGGAGGAGTATGAAAAATGTGCTGACCATCGCCGGTTCGGACTGTTCCGGCGGCGCGGGGATCCAGGCGGACCTCAAAACCATGTGTGCCCTGGGGGTCTACGGCATGAGCGCCATTACCGCGGTAACGGTGCAAAATACCCAGGGAGTCTACGGCGTACAGGAAATTGATACGGCTATTGTGGACGGCCAGATCCGGGCGGTCTTTGAAGACATCCGGGTGGACGCGGTCAAAGTGGGCATGGTTTCCAGCGCGGGGATCATCAGAACCATCCGGGAACGGCTCCTTGCCTTGGGGGCGAAAAACATCGTCGTTGATCCGGTGATGGTTTCCAAAAGCGGCTATTCCCTGCTGCGGAAGGAGGCGGAACAGGCGATCCACGAATTAACGGAAATCGCCGATGTGGTAACGCCGAATATTCCGGAGGCGGAAATCCTCGCCGGGTTTTCCATTACCACCGAAGAGGATATGCGGCAGGCCGCGGAACGTATCGCGGCGGGGGGGGCGAAAAACGTGCTGATTAAAGGCGGCCACCGAGTGGCGGAGGATGCCGGGGATCTGCTCCTGGCGGCCGGGAAATTCATCTTCCTCCGGGTGGATTGGATCGATACCAAAAACACCCACGGCACGGGCTGTACCCTTTCCTCGGCCATTGCCTCCCGGCTTGCCCTGGGGGACACAGTGGAAGAGGCGGTCCGGGCGGCAAAGGCATACATCACCCAGGCCATTGCCGATTCCTACAGCGTGGGAAAGGGCGTTGGGCCGGTGGGCCACTTGGCGGCCCTCTACCGAAAGGCGGGTATGACGGAGGGGGCGGAATGAAAAAGAACACCATGTTTTTACTCTGGGTGGGGGCGGCCATATCCATTTCCGAAATATACACCGGGGGGCTTTTTGCGCCTCTGGGCTTCGGCAGGGGCATGGCGGCCATTATCATCGGGCACATTATCGGGACGGGGCTGCTTGCCCTGGGGGGGTACGTCTCCTTTGTCCGGGGGCGCAGCGCTATGGACAGCGCGGCCTTTTCCCTGGGCCGGAACGGCGGGAACCTGGCGGCCCTCTGCAATGTGGTGCAGCTTACGGGCTGGACGGTGGTGATGGTGGTCCAGGCGGGAAGCGCCGTTACCGCTATTTTTCCGGCCCTCCCCTTTGCCCCGGCGGCCCTGGCGCTGGGCCTTCTGGTCCTCCTCTGGGCCCTCGCCTTCGGCAGCCCCGCCCAGTGGATCAACGGCGTTGTGGTGATCCTGCTGGCGGTCCTCTGCGCCATCCTTTTTTGGGAAAGCGCCGGAGGGGCCGCGGCCCCGGCGGTTTTTTCAGAGGGCCTGAGCTTCGCCCTGGCCCTGGAACTTTCCATCGCCATGCCGGTTTCCTGGCTCCCCCTGGCAGGGGATTATAGCTGCCGGGAAAAAGATATGTTCGGCGCCTCGGCCATGCCCTTTGCGGGGTACTTCCTGGGCAGCGTGTTGATGTACGGCTTCGGCCTTTTTATCGCCCTTAAAACAGGGGGGGACTTTTTCGCCCTCATCGCCGCAAGCCGTTTCCGGTTTGTCGCCTGCGCGGTGGTGGTCTTCTCCACTCTCACCACCGCCTTCCTGGACCTCTACTCCGCGGCGGTGTCCTCAAAGCGGTTCACCGCCCGGATCATTGCCGCAAGAAACCCGCAAGCGCAACAGGCTCCTCCGAACCGAAGGTTCGCGGTTCCCATTCTGTGTATCGGTTTACCGGCGGCGATCCTCTCGGCGGTTTTTCCCGCGGAACAATACTCCGGCTTCCTGACGAATTTCCTCACCGCCATCGGCATGGTTTTTGTGCCCCTCTACGGGGTGGTCTTCATCGACTTCTTCATGAAGCGGCCCGAAGACACAAGCCCCCTGGGGATCAACCTGCCGGGGCTGGCGGCGGCGCTGGCGGGCATGGCGGTCTACGCCCTCTGCGCCCGGAACGAATGGGGGATTCCCACCCTGCTGAGTATGGCGGCGGTGGCGGTCTTTTATCTGCCG
>JAISAN010000147.1 GCA_031266635.1 Treponema sp.
CGGGGGGGGCTTCAGGATTTCAATTCGGTCCAAAACGCCGAAGAAGCCCTGCGGCAGGCCAGGATGGGGGTGGTGGCGCAGCAGTTCAGCTACCTGCAGGGCCTCATCGATCTGGAATACGCCATCGGGGTTCCCTTCGGGACCCTTTCGGGGAGCGCCGGAAACGAAGGCGTTTTATCGAACAACTAATATAAGGAGTGAAAATGAACAATCGGTATCTTCATTCAGCCGGGGCTTCAAAAGGACGCCCTGTACATATAGCGAAAATAGTGAAAAAGTCCGCCCCGCTCTGCGCCGCGGCGCTGATCCTGTTTTCCGCCTGCGGCGGGTCCGGTGACGGCAAAAAAGCCGCGCCGGGAGAAGATGCGGCCCAGGAAGCGCCGGTCTTCGCGGTGAACACCACCACCGCGGTAAAAGGCCGGATCCAGGACTATCTGGCCCTTTCCGGCGATATTACGGCCGGTACGACGGTGGATGTTTTCTCCGATGCGGCGGGCAAGGTGGTCCGGGTTTATGTGGCCATAGGCGACCGGGTCAGCCGGGGAGCGCCCATCGCCGCGGTGGACCCCTCCCGGGCGGGAATGACTTACCTGCCCAGCGTGGCCGAAGCCCCCATCGCCGGGGTGATCACCGCCCTGCCCGCCGAGGTCGGCATGACGGTGAGCCAGGCGGTATCCCTGGCCCGGATCGCCGGGGGGAACGCCCTGGAGATCCGGCTTTACGTGGCGGAACGGTTCATCTCCCGGATCGCCCTGGGGCAGCCCTGTGAAATTGCGCTGGACGCCTGGCCCGGCGAAGTGTTCCGGGGAAGCGTCAGCGAAGTAGCTCCCACGGTGGATCCCGCCTCCCGGACTATGGAAGTCAGGGTGAACGTGGAAAATCCCGGTTTCCGCCTCAAAACGGGGATGTTCGCCAAGGTCAGGATTATCACCGAGGAAAAAGAGGGGATCGTCAAGATTCCCGCCTCCGCCGTGATCCAGCGTTTCGGGGAAACCTACCTCTTTAGCGTGGAGACCGACATCGCCGACCCCTCCATTTATGTGGCCCGGAAAAAGAACATTGCCCCCGGCATCCTCATCGACGGGGTGATGGAAATAGAAGAAGGTCTTGAACCGGATGAGGAAATTGTGATCCGGGGCCAAACCCTGCTCGAAGACGGGGCCCGGATCAATATCATCGATCAGGCTGCGCCCTTGAGCGCGCGGTAGGGGAGGAATCATGAGTTTAGCCAAAATGGCGGTTTCCCGGCCTACGACGATTTTTATTATTTTTGCCCTGCTCATCGGACTGGGGGTTTTCGCCTTCATTAACCTGCCCATCGACCTCTACCCGGAGATCAGCCCTCCCTATCTGGTGGTCTATACCACGTATTCAGGCGCGGGACCCGAGGAAGTGGAACGATCCGTCACCCGGACTTTGGAGGCCGCCCTTTCCAGCGTCTCCAGCCTTGAAAAAGTTACGTCCACGTCTTCCAAGGGAAGCGGCATGGTGATCATGGAGTTCACCTACGGCACTGACCTGGCGGACGCCACCAACTCGGTCCGGGACGCGCTGGAGCGGATCCGGAACTATATGCCCACCGGGGCGGAGACCCCGATGATCTTTAAATTTGATCCCTCCATGATCCCCATTATGGGCCTCCAGCTTACCGGAAACCGCACGCCCGAAGAACTGCGGCAGATGGCGGAAGATACCATCATCCCCCGGATTGAGCAGACCCCCGGCGTTGCCACCGCCAGCGTAAACGGCGGCAGGGAGCGGATTATCCGGGTGGAGATTCCCCAGTCCCGGCTTGAAGCCTACGGCCTTACGGTAACCCAGATCCAGCAGATGCTGGGGGCCCAAAACATGCAGGTCGCCGCGGGAACCATCACCGAAGAGGGCACTTCCTACATACTTACCACCATGGGGGAATACACCTCGCTGGATCAGATCCGCAACACGGTTATTTCCTACAAGGGCGGCGGCATGGGCGCTTCCGGCATTGAGCTGCCCCGGCAGGTATACCTCCGGGACCTGGCCGATGTGATTGACGGCTACCGGGACGAAACCAGCACGGTCTACGTGAACGGCCAGCCTTCGGTTATGATGATGGTCCAGAAACAGAGCGGAAAAAATTCGGTGCAGACCGCCAAAGCCCTCCGGGAACGGCTTGAACGGATCGCCCGGGAAATTCCCCAGGACGTAAAAATCACCGAAACTTTTAACACCACCGACATGATCGAAAATTCCCTCAACCAGGTTACCTCCACCGCTATTTCCGGGGCCCTGCTGGCGATACTGATCCTGTTCATCTTCCTCCGTTCAATCAAGCCGACCCTCATCATCGGGATCAGTATCCCCGTGTCTTTGATTGTTACGATCATGCTGATGTACTTCGCCGGCCTCACCCTGAACCTGATGACCATGGCGGGCCTGGTGCTGGGAATAGGGATGCTGGTGGATAACTCCATCGTGATCCTGGAAAATATTTACCATTACCGCGAAAAGGGCGCCAAACTGGGCACCGCGTCGGTGCTGGGAACTTCGGAAATGATCATCGCCATCGCCGCTTCCACCCTGACCACGATCTGCGTTTTCGCCCCCCTGGTGATGTTCCAGGGCCTTCTGGAAATAGCGGGCGAGATGTTCGCGGGCCTTGCCTTTACGGTGGTCATCAGCCTTACCATCTCCCTGGTGGTGGCGATCTTCCTGGTTCCTGTTCTTTCAAGCCATTACTTCCCCCTGGTAACGCGGAAACAGAAACCGCTGACCGGATTCTTCGCCCCCATAGACCGGGTCTTTCAGAATTTTTTCTCCTGGCTGGACGACGCCTACCGCAAGGCGGTGGACCGGGTGCTGCGGCACAAGGCGATGGTTATCGGGGCGCTTCTGGTTCTCCTGATCGGAAGCATTGTGATGATCCCCCGGATAGGCTGGGTCTTCATGCCCGCCCAGGAGGAGGATTCGGTAACCATCAACGCCACCCTGCCTATGGGAACCCCGCTGCCGGAAACCGAGGGGGTGCTGCGCCAGCTTGAAACCATTGTCCGGCGGGAAGCGCAGGGCTACGAGCGGATCATCGTGAACGCCGGGGGCGGCGGGATGCTGCAGAGCGGTTCCAGCAACTCAGGATCGGTGCGGATCAACCTGGTCGAATTCGAAGACCGGATCGACAGCGCCGACGACATCAAAGCAAAAATGCGGGCCCACTTTAATGAATTCCCCGGCGTCTCTTTCTCCTTCGGCGGCGGCGGCTTTGGGGGCATGGGGAGCGGCTCCCCGGTGGACATTATCCTCAGAACCGACAATCTGGAAAAGGGGAAGGCCACGGCGGAAAAGATCGCCGCCCTCCTCACGGAGCGGATACCCGAAGTCCGGGAACCCCAGGTGGATCTGAAAGACGGCCTCCCCCAGATTGAGATAGAACTGGACCGGGACCGGCTCTACGCCCTGGGGCTGAATACCTACACGAT
>JAISAN010000182.1 GCA_031266635.1 Treponema sp.
TTGAGGACAAAAAATTTCTTCAGAAAGAAGTAGAAAAGGAGTCGAATATGAAGAAACCATTGTTACTGGCGCTCGCTTTACTGGCGGTATGCGTTGCCGCCGGGTTTGCGGACGATGAAAAGAAAGCCACGCCCGAAACCGGGGGAGCGGGCGGCCCTGCCGGGCGGAGGAGCATCAGGATCAATGAGCCTGAGTTGGCCGGCTTCTCCCAGGCAGGCGATTCCGATCTGCCCGGTTATATACAGGGAATCCTTACCGGCAATTTTGTAAATTATTCGGGAATGAGGGTCGTCAGTTGGGGGGATGTCCCCGATTATTTACTTGAAGGAAGGCTTGAAAGACATTCCGCAACGCGATACTCCCTCAGCCTGACGGTAAAAGAGGGGCACAGCCTTGATGTCATAGCGATGTCTACCTCCCAGTACGCCTATTCGCTGAGCGATCTGAAGTTTGGCAAGCCCCTGAATCTGGCCACGATGGACCTCTTTACCGACCCCGACCTGGGGGTGAAACTGACTGCCGGGGCCAGGAGGGCGCTTGACAAGCCATTGGACACCAAATACCGCGAAGGCCAGGCCGCCCTTGCCAGAGCCAACGCTGCGCCCGAGGCATCGTTTAGAAGAGAGCAAAACGCCAACGTTGCGGAGGATCTCGGCGCAAGCCTTGCGAGAGCGGGACTGCAACTCTCCGACTCTTCGAGGGAGCGGTTTGAACTTCCGGAGTTTAGCGCCCCTCAGTTTGCCACGGTCACGTTCAAGCCGCCCACGATACGAACCTCCAGCACAGGCGCTTCGGTATCGGCACTTCAGGCCGGCCAGGCCCGCTACGATTCGGCTCAAGCGGCAAGCAAGGCGGCCATCGAGAAACAGCAGCAGGATCTCCTCCGCCAGCGGGAGAACATTCTTGACCAGTGGCAAAACTTCCTCGGTGAGATCGACAAGCGGTGTCAATTCCTCCGCGAGGAGGAGCAAAAGATATTCCAGGCCCAGGCGGCGCTCGAAGCCCAACTCCGGGAAGGGGAGGCGGATTACCGGGATTCTCCGCCGTTCAGGATTCTCTATGACCCGACGCCAAAAGAGGAGGCTGATCACGAACGAAGGACGGTGAACTTCGAGTATCAGATCGCTACTGAGCCTACAAGCCTGAGGGCGCTGAAGGTCAGGGTAGACAATCTTTTGGCGTTGAACAAAAGTTTCGCAAATGTCAACAAGGCGTATGAGGACGTGAACACGGTAATGGCCGGGCGCTTTGCCCAGGTCCAGTCCGTGATGAACGCGATGAAAGACGCGATGGAAAGGGCAAACGCCGCCGGGGCTACGTTAGGGCAAGGCTATAGGGTTGCCCCCGTGTCCGCCAATTGGACCGTACCGCCCGGGAAGGTGGTATATGGGGCGGCACTCAAAACCTCCTGGCCGGTGGACTATCCCCGGACATTCGAGCTCACGGTCTGCCTTTTGATCGTCAACGGGGACAAAGTCGATGTCATTGAACGTATGCCGCTGTCCCTCACCAGCGATATTTCCTGGAATGGCATCTTTCAGCCGGAATCTGCCTCTGCCCGGGGCTCTTTCAACAACGTGAAGATTGACGACCTTCCCGAAGAAGGATTCCCCACGATTTGGATAGAAGCGGTGAACGGCATAGACGCGGAGACCGCGGCGGTGAACGGCTATATCGAGACTATCCCTGACGGGGCGCGGACCGCCGCTGTCGGGAGACAGATGGCCGCACGGGAATCCTCGCGGAGATACTGGTCCGACACTACACGCTTTAACAGCTTTGGAGTGGCTGTCGGCACGGCGGGCAGTAATGTTACTCCTCCGGTGTGGGTAGGCAATGGGAAGGGCTTAATTTCTACTCCGCTTTTCCTGGTTTCCGCGAAGGCCACGTTTTCGCCGTTTCGCCGTTTTTTCTTTGATGCAGGATCGGACTTTGGTTTGCTCCACGGAGATCTGGACATACAAGATGTCAAGTATCTTTCGATCGCTCCGTATCTGCATTTGAACCTTTTCTGGGATAACGCTTTCACGGGAGGCGATGTGTTCCACATGTACATAGGCATCGGGGGCGGCGGGAGTTTCTCGCAGTACACCTATCCGTCCGAATCGGATATCGATCCGGTTACGGTGAATACGGGGGTGTTTGATTTTAATATCGGATTTCTCTGGATGTTCGCTCAGTCGGCCATTGACCTGCGCTGGATGCTTAAAACCAACTTTAAGGGCCTTGATTACCGGGTTACGCTGGGCTATGCGTACCGGCTCGGCTATTTTGCGCCGCGCTACGGCGGGAAGCCCGCCGATTTGACTAATCGGAGGTAAACATGAAAAAACGGTTTTATATACTACTGGGTATCGCGTTCCTTATGACGGCGTGCGGAGGCGCGCTTGACGGCGGCAATCTGATAGGCCCTGCCGGGGGCTCTGTGTTTTACGACAAGGGCAGCTACTCCAACAACTGGCGTTACCTGGAGTGCGCACCGGAAAACGCCGGAACAGGATCGTGGGGCGAGGCGCAACAACTTTGTGGAGACTACAGCTACGGCGGCTATGACGACTGGCGGTGGCCCACCATAGATGAGCTTAAAGAACTGATGGGCGGCGGCCACGGTTTGAAGTATGATAACGAGTTTTACTGGTCTTCTTCGGAAGAAGACGGTCCTTCTGCCTGGGGCATTGAGGTGAAGGAAGGGAAGGTTCAAGATCCGGCCGCCTACGACAAGAACAGCAAGTATGTGGCGTGGCCTGTGCGGCAGTTTTAGCCGGAAAGAGGGCAGCACGGGCAGACAGGGTAACGCAGGGGCTGCGACACGCGCAAAATGTGCGCCAGGAATGACGCTGAAAAAGTAAATGCTCTTGCCCTGCTTTTTGCGGTACGGATTTTCACCAGGGGGGTAGGCCGGGACCGTGGCCCGGCCGCAGGGGGGACCAGAGGATATGTTGAGGCTGCGGACGAAATGTCCGGAAAGTGGCCCCCCCTTCCCTACTCTGCTGGAATCTCCGGCTCTCGTTTGTTTGTGTTCCCGGTGATATTTGGCAAGGGGTGTTTCGGGAGTATGCCGGGCCAATTTCAAAACCGGTTATTTTGAAACCGCCTCTGCCGATAATAATACAAATTATGAAAAGACACTCCCCTTCCGGGCCGCAAGCTGTTTTTTTTCTCCGGGCTTTTTTGCTGCTGCTCCTTCCGGGGCCTGCCGGTCTTTTTGCCGCCGCGCCGCTCCAGAGCGGTTATGCCCTGGCGCCCAGGGATTCGGCGTCCCCGGATCAGAAGGCCGAAGCGGCATGGGAGGCCCGGGGCCGGGTAATTTATGCCGCCGAAAAATACAAAGATATTCCCTACCGCTATGGGGGCATGGACCGGAACGGGCTGGATTGTTCGGGGCTGGTGTATGTCAGTTTCCGGGACGCGTTGATGGTTTCAGTGCCCCGGACTACGACAGGTTTATATGCCTGGGTGGAAAAAATACCCGCAGAACAGATCCAGCCGGGGGATCTCCTTTTTTTTAAGACCGATAACGGGGGGAAAATCTCCCATGTGGGGATTTATACGGGAGGTGGAAGATTTATCCATGCCGCCTCTGAAGGACCGGTAACGGGGGTGATCTATTCGGCCCTGGATGAAAGATATTGGCGCCGGACTTATGCGGGGGCAGGGAGAGCGCTGCCTGAGGGAAGGGCTGAGCCCGGCCCGGCGCTGGCCGGTGGAACGTCCGGGCGGGAAAGCGCCGGGGAAACCGGGAGGCCCCTGCCCGGAAATGTGCCGTCTTCCGGCCCTTCCCCCGGCGGGGAGACAGCCGCCGGGAAGGAGCCTCCGGCAGGGGGCGGCCGTCTTCTGCTGGGCTTTGCCGCGGCGCCCTCCTGGAACGGCTTCCTGGCCGATGGCAACATTATCCGGGGCGCGGCGGCCCAATTTTTCCTGGGGGCGGAGACCCATTCCCTGAAGCGGCCGATGCTTTTTGGCCTGGAACTGCGGCCCGAATGGGACGGCGCGCTGGGGGTGTTCCGTATGCCCATCACCCTCTCCTGGGGGCTGAACGACAAATTCCGGCTCTTTATCGGCCCTTCGGTGAGCGCCGGCAAAGCAAAGCTAAAAACCTCCGATGGAGACCGGTATTATACCGGGGGAACCAGCTGGATTGGGGCGGCGGGCATTACCGCGGCTCCTTTTTCCATGAAGGTTCCCGGCGGCGACCTGGCCGTTTACGGAGAATTTGCCTGGCAGTCCTATTTTAGCGAGGCCGGAACAGAGCGGAACTGGAACGCCGATTTTGCCGCGGGCCTCCGCTTTTCCACAGGCCTCCGCTATACCTGGCGGTTCTAAACCGGGCCTGTAAAGCAAATACGCCGGTCCCGCCCGAAACGTTTAGTTCCCCCTGTCTTTTTTGCGGATCAGGTTCCGCTGAATTTTTCCGCTCACCGTTTTGGGCAGTTCTTCGGTAAATTCGATAATCCGGGGGTACTTGTAGGGGGCGGTTACCCGTTTGACGTGGTTCTGCAATTCCCGCTTCAGTTCCTCCGAAGGCGCGAAACCCCTGGCCAGTACGATGGTGGCTTTGACCACCTGGCCCCGCATGGGGTCCGGCACGGCGGTAACCGCGCACTCCAGCACCGAAGGATGTTCCATCAGGGCGCTTTCCACCTCAAAGGGGCCGATACGGTAGCCGGAGCATTTGATCACGTCGTCGTTCCTCCCCACAAACCAGTAGTACCCCTCGTCGTCGTGCCAGGCCATGTCGCCGGTCCGGTAGGTTCCGCCGTACCAACAGCCGGTGGTGATCGCCTCGTCCTTGAGGTAGCCCCGGAAAAGGCCCGGCGTTTTTGACACCCCGGCGCCGGAAAAAAAGTGGTCCCCCGCGTTGGTGATGCTGATGTTGCCCACGATCCCGTCATCGCAGGGCTGATCATCCTCGTCCAGCAGGTTGAGGCCGAAAAGGGGAGCCGGTTTCCCCATGGAACCGGGCTTCACCGGGAGCCACTTAAAGGCGGCGGCCATGACCGAGGTTTCCGACTGGCCGAAACCTTCCCGGATTTCAAGCCCCGTTTTTTCCTTAATCTGATGATAGACCTCCGGGCTCAGGGGCTCCCCCGCCACGGAGGTATGTTTGATGAAGCTGAAATCGCAGGCGGAGAGGTCTTCCTTGATAAGGTAGCGGAAGATCGTGGCCGTGGCGCAGAAGGTGGCGGGCCTTAAGCGCTGAATCGCGGCGAGTATACCCTGGGGGCTGAATTTTTCCGTATCGTAGGCCCCCACCGCGGCCCCGCAGATCCACTGGCCGTAAATTTTCCCCCAGGCGAATTTCGCCCAGCCTGAATCGGTTTGGGTCATGTGGATTTTGTCATCCTCCACGCACTGCCAGTATTTGGCGGTAACGATATGCCCCAGGGGCAGGGTGTGATTGTGGAGGACCATTTTCGGCAGGCCCGTGGTGCCGGAAGAAAAGTAGATCAGCATGGGATCGCTGTAACACGCCGCGGCCCGGCCCGTAGGGCGGGTAAATTCCTCCCGGGCCCCATCAATGGCGGCGTCCATGTTGATACAGCCTTCGGGAATCCTGCCGCCCACCACGGCAATTTTTTGCAGCGTTCCGCACCTGGGCGCCGCGGCCCTGATATTCTCCAGCATTTCCGCGTCATCAACGGTGATGAGCAGCTTCACTTCCGCGGCGGTACAGCGGTACTCCAGATCTTTGGCGGTAAGCTGGTAGGAAGCGGGGATGCAGACCGCGCCGATCTTCATCAGGGCGCACATGATATACCACACCTGGGGCCGCTGTTTGAGAATCAGCATGACCACATCGCCTTTTTGAATTCCCAGATCGACGAGGGCGTTAGCGGCCTTGTCGCTCAGGCGTTTCATATCGGCAAAGCTGTAGGACTTCATGTCCCCCCCGTCGTTGGTCCACCGGAGGGCCAGTTTATCCGGCCGGAGCCGGGCCCATTCGTCCACCACATCGTAGGCAAAGTTAAAATCTTCGGGAACCCGGCATTGGTAATTGGCGTAAAAATCTTCGTAACTGTCAAAGTCTATCCGGGGGCAGTAACGGGACAAAATTTCATCCATGATGTTATTCCTGTATGATGGTGATAAATAACGCGGGATCCTTCACCGCGCTTTGGCCGTGGGGCAGACGGGCGTCGAAGTATATGGAGTCTCCCGCGGAAAGGACATATTCCCGCTTCCCCACCGTTACCTTGACTTCTCCTTCAACCACATAGTTGAATTCCTGGCCCGAGTGGGAAACCGGGGCGGCCTCTTCTTTTTCGGGATCAAGAAAAACCAGCAGGGGCTCCATAGTCCGGCCCTTGAAGTTATAGGCCAGGCTGGAAAATTCGTAGCCCGGATACCGCTCTATCCTGACCCCCTTGCCCTTCCGGCACACGCTGGCGTGTTCCATTCGCGGGTCTTCCCCGGTGATGAGGACGGTAGTGTCGGCGCCCAGCCGGTTCGCTATTTTGTAGAGGGCGCTGATCGGGATGTCAAGCCCGCCGGATTCGTATTTGACATAGGTTTCGTAATCCAGCCCGATGTCCTTCGCCATATCAATGGCGCTGATTTCCAAAATCTCCCGGAATTCCTTAATCCGTCCGGGGATTTGAGAGAGTTCTTCTTCCATGACGCTTCCTTCTGTAAGGGTACGGTTTTTCCCGTTCCCGCGGCTGATCCTATCAAATTACCCAATTTTTTGTCATCCCCCCGGCGATCTTTTGGGGTTAAGAATTCTGCGTATTGTTTTTTAATACTTTGTGATGGTATACTGGGTTTGTTCGGGAACTTCAGACCAAAGGTTTGCGGTTTCGGACAAATCCGCTCTAAAACCAGATACAGAGATTCAGGAGTGTACTATGAGAAAACAAGTCCTGTTTTTTTTACTGCTGGGCGCTTTCTTTTTGCCGGCGGGGTGTTCAAAAAACGAGTCCCCGGTAACGGAAACGGCGCAGGCTGCCGCCGGAGAACCGGAAGCCCCGGCCAGTTTCGTTTATCCTCTGCGAACCGGAATGTGGCTCTATACTATTGATAACGATACGGGGAATCAGACGGATATTACCAAAGCCGTTGAGTCGATTCCGTTTGGCGAGAAACTCCAGTTAATCGCCGCGGAGCCGCGGAAGGCGACAAATCCTTACGACAGCAGGGTATATGATTATTCCCGCGTCAAGCGGGATACGGGCTCCGAAGGACTGATTTTCGCGAATCAGTTAACCGCGGCCGGCGCCCTGGCCGTGGTATCCGATGAAAAGGCAAACCTCTACCGCAGCGCCAAAAACATTGACGCCAGCGATTATATTCTGTCCCGGGGGATCGTGCTGGGGGTGTTTCCTGAAACCGAAAAAGACGGCTTTATCCGGATAGAGGCCTATGATCCGGGGATCCAGACCTACCGAAGAAATTTATTTATCAAAACTTCGGCGATTTCCCATAATGATATGGATGTACAGGCATCGATCCTGCTGCAGACCGCCGGTACGCTGGACCCTGACAAGGAGAAGAACCGCCGGGCAGCCCTGCTTGACTCCGCGCTTCACGACTATCCCGGTTCGATTTTTGCCGATGATATCCGGGCCCTCACCTCGGCGGGTTCCGCCCTTCCGGTGCGGGAAATGGAAGCCTGGTTTACGGTGATCGATGATGATGTGAATGTCCGCGAAAGCCCCAGCGTCTCATCGCAGGTCCTTACCCGGCTGGCCCATGCCGCTGAGGTCTACGCCGTTGAAGAAACGGTTGACGAATATGACGCCGACGGGCAGACGGCCCGGTGGTACCACATTGTCCAGCCCGCGGAAGGATGGGTTTTCGGCGCCTGGCTTGAAGACAGCGGACTTGATCAATAGAGTTTCCGGGAACTTCAAAGCAAAGGTTCATTTGCCGGTCAGGTAATTATTTCATCATTCCGCAGTATGGCCGTTGAATGATAGAGATAGTTGTACTTCCGTTCCAGGCTCTTGTCGCAAAAAGTTCTGTCCGTATGCCAATGCCCGCAAAACCATCCTTTACAGGTAATCTTGCGGTCAATATCGTCGTTTAAGATGGCCACCTCGTCAAAGAACTTTGGAAAATACTGGCCCATATTTTGTTGAAACAGAATCTGGTTAATCTGGTTCGGCCCGGTATGGGACAGGACATAATCAAAACAATTCTGCCGGTCGAGCAGCGCCATAAGCGCCTCTTTTTCTTCCTCAGACCAGTATTCCTTTTCCCACCAGCTCACATCGCGCTTTCGAAATTTCCGATCAACCGAAAGGGCGCCGCCCAGAACCAGAAAATTAAAGCCGTCGATGGTATACTGCCTGCCCCGTTTGAGATAAGCCACATAAGGTTTTTCGTGAACAAGAATGACTTTTTCCCCGATTCCAATATCCGCCTCCGGGAGGTCCTGTCTGCCGAGAACCGGCTCATGGTTTCCGATAACACAGAGAATGGGAAACGGCCTGTGCGCCAGGACTTTATAGTTATAAGCGTCTCCCTTTTCATTTCCGGGCCACAAAAACCCGGCGTCGCCCAGAATAATATGATACCGGATCTCACAAAATAGCTCATAACCGTATTTACTAACCAGGGCCCCTTTGGTGATCCTGTCAAGCTCATTCATGGCGTTGGCATGGAAATCGCCGGATAATAATACTGCCACTTGCGTCTGCTCCTTGAACTGCCGGTACATCTCCAGATCAGCATATAGTGGACTTGTTCAATAACCCGGTTGGTTATTGAACAAGTCTATACAAAATGCTCCGCATTTTGCTGTTTTTTAGCGGTTGTTGTTCAGAAACTGAAGTTTCTGAACAACTCTAGTGAAGATCGAAGCAAGGGGCCGATCCCCATTGCGGAAGATCACCCGGATGCCTCAGCCTTTTTGAAGGGGCGGTACTCGGGGAAGGCCAGCGTAACCGTAACGCCGCCGCCGTCCCGGTTTTCCAGGGTGATGTTCCCCCCGGCGGCTTCGACGAACCGTTTGCTGATCGAAAGGCCGATCCCGGTGCCGGCGCTTTTGCTGGTAAAAAAGGGATCGAAAATCCGTTTGAAATGGGCGGGATCAATGCCCGCCCCCCGGTCGAACACCCGGAGGGCCACCGTGCCCCGGACGCCCGGAGCGGCCGGACCCGGCGGGGTTTTCCCCCGGTTAATGGAAACGCCAATCTCCTCCGCCGGGCCGCCGGATTCCAGGGCGTTGCGGATGATGTTTTCCAGCGCCGAGCGGATCCGGTCCGGGTCGGCGTAAATGATCCCGTCCCGGATTGCGTCCTCCCGGATGACCGGCGCGCCGCAGAGCCGCCGGGAGGTTTCTTCCGCCAAATCATACAGGTTGAGGGGGACCGGGTTCCCGGCGGCTTCCCGGAGGTAGTCGTTCACCCGGTAGACCAGGGCGGAGAGCCGGTCCACTTCCTGGTTGATGAGGGTGATTTCCCCCCGGCCTTTTTCGGGGGAAATTTTTTCCAGAATCCCCGTCTGCAGGCGGATGGAAAGGAGGGGGTTTTTAATTTCATGGGCCAGGGTGCTGGCGGCGGTTCCCAGAACCACCAGGTTCCGCTGGGCCTCGATCCGCTCCCGGTACTCCCGGTTGCGGAGGTATAAGAGCCGGACGTAAAAAGCCATGACCAGCAGGGCGGCGATGACCAAGGGGAGGAGGATGCCCGACAGGGTTTGGGTCCGCCAGTAGGCGGGATGGTACATATCAACATAAAAATACCTGCCCCCGGCAAGGAAGTTAAAAAAGGGAGAGCCCCGGCGTTCCGGGCCCGGGGGCGGCCGGTCCCGGCGGTTCGTCATGTGGTGCCCGTCGCCGGGACCGCCGCCGAGAGGCGGCGCAGGCGCAGGCGCAGGCGCAGGCGGCGGGGGCGGCCCGGTGTATAAAATAAATTGTACCGTGCGGCCCCTGGGATCGGGGATGGTGTACCGGCCGAACCGGTTCCTGCCGGCCCCGTTCCCCAGGATGGTTTCGTCAAAAACCGGCGGGACATCTCCCCACTGGTACAGGGGCCGGAGATCGGAGCCGTATACGGCGATACCGGCGATCCGGTCCGCCAGCGCCGGGTTTGATTCCACGGCGGAACCGAAGTCCTCGTAATTCCGCAGGCTGGTGAACAGGGTGTTGACGATCCGCTCGTTGTCGTTGTCCCGGATAAGCCGGGCCCGGTCCCGGAGGGTGAAGGCAACGGATACGGCGAGGGCGGAAAGCAGGGCCCAGCAGA